>NZ_JBHHMI010000020.1:0-85768 GCF_042136365.1 Paenibacillus enshidis
GTTTTTCTGTACCTGATCCAACGGGATAATCGTGCAAAGCTCCTGAAAAGAGAGTATCACATGTCTTGCCACGATCGACGGGCGGCTTGACTGTCCAGCACTAGTGTTGGTGTCCTGCCGACCGATTTGGTACAATTAGGCTGAACCTGCCGGACGCATTTTTAAGGGTCTTACCATTAGGAGGTATAACATGTTGTTGGAAATCTTGCTGTACTGGCTTTTGCTGCTTGCCGCGGCGGCCTGCGTGGTTGCTGTATCGGGCAGAAAAAGGGTTGCCAGTCTGATTGTTCTTGCTCCGATTGTTTTATTCTGCACCCTGCTGTTGATGCAAACTCTCAGCTATAAGGGGCAGGATGCGAATATCGGTCTGGGGCTTACAGTGTTCCTGATATGGGCGATTACAGCGCTGCTGTTTATCCTTGCCGCAGTGATGTGGTTGCTAAAGCGCAGGAATAGAAGTTCTTAAGAGGTGAAGGGCTGTTCTGAGCAGTATTTTTTCTGCTCGGTGTTTAATGCAGGCTTCGCTGTGGGTATAAAAGTGGTAAGGAGGCGAGTGTGATGTCAGAACAAATATCCCATTTGCTGTACATTATCTTTTTATCGATTCTAGCGCTTGGCAGCATCGGATTGATTGGCTGGTGGATGATTTCTATCGGCCGCAAGGAGAAAGACAGAGGCTGACTAAACATACTGAGCATAGACGCAGCTTCCATCCCGGAGGCTGCGCTTTTTTTGTCCGGGGACTTGAATAAAACGCATAATTTTGTATATAATAAGAACAAATGTTCTTGTTGTTATCCGAGGGCGAATCATAAGGGAGGAGTTTCGTATGCTGCCTGATTTTGAACGCAAGCTGCTGCGTATCCTGTATAACTTCTTTGCCCAGCACAGGCGGATGCCGACGGCGGCGGAGTTATCGGTCAGGACGGGACGGCAGCCGCGTGATATCACGCCCGGTCTGCTGCACCTGGAGCAGGAGAGATATATTCAATGGGATGATCGGTCTTCGACCCAGCATGTCGTCATACTGGAGGCATGGGAACGTCCGGAGCCACGCCAGTCTCATCCTGCCCGAATGGAGAGAGGCAGCCGCAGGACAGTTGTCGTGGAGGACGGAACAAGGTATTGGACGGAATACTAGCCTAACCCTGTCTCGAATGTCGAGAGATTTCCGGAAATTAATGTAATCTTAAGATTCATATCATATAAATTTAAGGTTGGGGCCCTATAATGACTGTATTAACCCCTTTTTCATCAAGTGCTCTTGGGCCCTGCCGCAGTTTGGCAGGGCCATTTTTTTTCGATTGTAGAAAAGCCCCCGGAGTTATACTCCGGGGGCTGGTGACAACGCTCAGTTCGTACACACCATTGTGTGGCGCTGCCGTATAGTTAACCCCTGCAATTAGGGAAACTGATTCCATAAATGGTTTTCCAAACGACGGAAGCCCTGCCTCTCTTCCATCCTTGCGGCTCCGATGACCGCGCCAGTGTGAATGCAAAACATACTGCAAAAGCTCAAAATTCTACACTTAGGGTTATCGATAAAATTTGAAGATGCTCCTCACGGTGATTAGGAGTTACTTATTGCGTGGAATCATATGGGGTTAATAAACACTTTTTTCATTATAGCAAGTATGTTACATAAAGTAAATAGTTATTGTTTTTTCTATCCAATTACTGAGCACTTTATTGGAAAAATTGGTATTTTCGTTGTAGAAAGATGGAAAATTCGTTTATGATAGATCAAGCAGTGAGTCCTGGTCAACAACAGAATATGTTACAGCGGGAGTGAAGTTATGGAGTTTACTAAAATGTTCCTCATGAATCTCGGTATGCTGATCGCTGTTGCTTATTTGGCTAATGTTACTTTTAAATACGTACTGAGCAGGGTATCGGCCAGAGTACAATATATTTCCTCTATAGTGCTTACCGTATTCTGCGGCTGGATCTGCTCGGTATTCGGCTTCAGCTTTGACGGCCAGGTTGTATTCGATTTAAGATTCGTTCCTTTAATTATCGCCTCACTGGTCTATCCCTGCGCTTCCTCGCTTGTTATCATCGGCGTGGCAACCGGCCTTGCTTTATTTGTCTTCGGATTCAACGAGGCTTCTGTCGCGGGATTTGTCAACTTGTCCATCCTTGGTTTGCTGGCGGCCGGGGTCAACTATTGGATGAGAAAGACGGATTATCGTTTGATCATCAAGGCATCGGTCAGCATACTGGCCATCAATCTGGTTAATGTCCTTAACATTGCTATTTTTGATGACACTCCTTTTTATTACTATCTGACGAAAGCTGTACCGTTCACACTCCCGCTGGGGATTGCGCTAAGCTATCTGATCGCCTTCATTCTGCGTGATTTCCAGCTTGAGCAAAGGCGGAAATCCCAGATCATTCAGGCCAACCGGAAGCTGTCGAAGCAGAAGGAGCAGCTGCAGAAAGCAAAGCTGGCCTTGGAAGAACGGGCGCAGCAGCTCATGACGGCGTCACAGTATAAATCAGAGTTTATGGCGACGATGTCGCATGAGCTGCGTACACCGCTCAACAGCATTATTAACCTGGCACAGATGCTTGCTGAACAGGGGAAGGAACTGGACGAGGAGGAGCTGAAGCAGTACAGCAGCATTATTTATGCTTCCGGTCAGGACCTGTTGCAGCTCATTAACGATATTCTGGATCTGTCCAAGGTTGAGGCAGGCAAAATGGAAATTACGAAGGATTACACAAGTGTCGAGGAACTGCTGCAGATCATGTTCATGCAGTTCGAGGTGACGGCTCGCAACAAAAATCTGGAATTCAAGCTGCAACACGGGAAGGGAGTGCCGCACCAGCTGTATTCGGATTCGCAGCGGGTGCAGCAGATTCTGCGCAATCTGTTATCCAATGCGTTCAAGTTTACCCATTCGGGAAGCATTACGCTGGAAGCCCGCCCGGAACGGCTGGCGGAACCCGGAAGGGAAGGGGAATGGCTTGTGCTGTCGGTGATCGATACGGGCATCGGCATCTCGAAGAGCAAGCAGCATTCTATATTTGAAGCTTTTCAGCAGGCGGATGGCTCCATCAGCCGCAAATATGGCGGGACTGGCCTGGGGCTGTCCATCAGCCGGGATCTGGCACGCTTATTGGGCGGATTCATCCGCCTGGAAAGCGAAGAGGGCTCGGGCAGCACATTTTCTCTGTATTTGCCGTTGGAGGAGTATAATCATTGACATATGCTTGCTTGAAATTTTAACATTACGAAGCATAGTCTTTTTTTTGAAATACGATTAATATATGAACAATACAGTTAAAGAAAGGACATGAAAAATGGATAATGTACAAGCACGGTCGAATGCCGACAAGCTTATGCTGGTGCTGGCGTTCACACTCGTGTTCTCCGTTATGAACGCCACCATGTTTAATGTGGTGATGCCGATCATTCGGGAGGAATTCGGGGTAAGCGCGTCACAGGTAAGCTGGCTGCTTACCGCATACATGATCGTGTACGCGATCGGCTCGGTGGCATTCGGCAAGCTGGCTGATAAATACCGGCTGAAGGATCTGCTAACCTTTGGGCTTATCTTTTTTGCTTTGGGCTCGATTGTGGGGCTTGCGGCCACACATTACTGGATGATTATTTTGGCCCGTGTGCTTCAGGCTGCGGGGGCGTCGGTTATCCCGGCTACGGCCATGATCGTTCCGGTACGCTATTTTCCGCCCGAGAAGAGAGGAAGAGCGCTTGGCACGGTAGCCACCGGTTTGGCCCTGGGAACGGCGCTGGCGCCGATCGTATCCGGGTTAATTACCGGGTTTGCCAGCTGGCGGTTTCTGTTTTTGCTGTCAGTCCTGCCGCTGCTCGTCCTGCCGTTCTTCCGCAAATACCTTGATGACCAGACTGGCACGGCCAAGAAGATCGATTTTATCGGAGGACTGCTGCTGGGGGTTACGGTAGCATTGCTGCTCATGGCTATTTCCATGGGGAACTGGCTGTTGGCTCTGATTGGGGCGGGAGTGCTGATTCTCTTTATCATTCGGGTACGCACTGCCGAGGAGCCTTTTATACAGCCGTCTTTGTTCAAAAACAAGCTGTACTCCTACGGTTTATTCATCGCTTTTTTGGCGACCGGAATGAACTTTGGTCTTCCGTTCCTGGCTCCGCAGTTTTTGAGCGGGGTGAATCAGCTTTCACCGGCTATGATCGGGTTGATCATGTTCCCTGCGGCCATAATCTCGGCCTTCATGGGACGGCAGGGGGGCAAGCTGGCTGATGAGAGAGGCAATGCCTTTCTTGTGTATACGGCAGTGGGGCTGATCCTGGTTTGCTTTATCACGCTGTCCATATTCGTGGGCTTGTCCCCTTATCTGATCATGTTTCTGCTGGTCTTCGGCAATTTGGGGCAGACTTTCCTGCAAATCGCCATGTCGAACACCATTTCACGGACCTTGACCAAGGATCAGGTGGGGGTGGGCATGGGGCTCTTCTCCCTGCTCAACTTCATTGCGGGTGCGGTGACGACCAGTGTGATCGGCAAAATGCTGGATGTAGGCTCTTCATCCTTCCATTTGAATCCGTTCGCCCTGAAGGATAACGCTTATGTGTACAGCAATATTTTCTTTGTACTGGCCGTTGTGGCCGTTATGATCATGGTGCTGTACACGCTGCAATCACGGATTTCCTCCCCCGGAGGGTTGAATAAGCGGTTGAAGGTGAGCGGGAAATAACGGAAGTTCGTTTGAATAGAAGAATGCACTTTTTCCGGGTTGGGAGGCGCTCCGAGAACGAAGCATTCCTGCAATCGCTGTTGACCCTCCGGGCCAAAGGCGAACGCTCCGCTTTTCCGGAATTGCTTCGTCCTCTCCGCTGCTTCGTGCGCATCCCCAACAACGAGAAGCGATCGCCATTCAAAATGGACTCCCGCGTTATATCTATTTTGGAAAAGAAGGTCAAGAACAGGAGTGAACCTCCTCCAGTTCTTGACCTTTTATGTTGCCTTATCTCCAGCAGCCTTGCAGCTTGCGCAGCAGCACGATTTGTCCGGCATGGTACCCGTCATGCGCGATCCAGATGGCGAGGCTTTCACCGAGCGTCATTCCGTTTTGGCCTTTTACCTCCAGCGCTTCGTCCTGCATTCCGGCCAGTTCTGCACGAATGGAATGATAGACACTCTCCGTCTCGCGTACTGTACGCTCCCAGCCTTCGCTATCCTCAGGGTTGCCCGCATCACCGAAGGTCTCATCGTTGGTGGCGGCATTGCCTGCGGGAGCCTCGCCGCGCAGCCGGTTCAGGGTACGGGTGTTGTAATAGTTGATATGGTTCACCAGCTGCCAGATGGTGCTGCAGCCCTCTGCGGGCCTCCAGGCCGCCTGTTCGGAGGTTAATCCTGCCAGAGAGACGGAGAGAGGAACAATCCAGTCCTCCTGATCCCAGTTTTGATCCAGCTGTCTGAGAAATGTGTCGATCTGCTTGGTACTCATTGCGTGAACGCCTCCTTTTGGTTCATTATTAATAATGGTTACACTCATAATATAAACGATGCGGATCTATAAGGAAAAGAATAGCTGACTTGGACTACAAAGCTGGTGCCTGGTGATCGGGCACCGGCTTTATGCTTCTTGCGGGGATGTTTATTCGGCCGAGATAAAAATTTTTTTTAGGAACCCCTGTGAAAAATAAACCGGTGCCATACTGGAGATATCAGAGTAAGTACAGAAGTTGAACTTATACAAATTTTGAAATGGAGTGTATAATAATGAATTTGCGCGAGATGGAGAACAGGATCGAGGGCATGCGCGAGACCTTGTTGAAGTCGGCCGCAGCCTTCGGCCGGAATGATGAACGGGTGCTGGAAACTTCACAGCAACTGGATCATCTGCTCAACATTTACTGGTATGCCAAAAGAAAATTGAAAAAAACCGTATAACGTGGACGGGAAACGACGAGAAGAGCAGGGAATCTACAGCATTCCTTCGCTCTTTTTTTCGTGTTTTTTGCAACATTTGCGCTGAAATTTTGCACAGAGAGACTTAATACCTAGAAAAATAGCCTAATAGAGTATTGACCTATGGATAATTTTTACATATAATTTCAATAAATTCAAGCATTCAACATTCCAATATTCGAGCATTTAACTTCCTAACTATATGATGAGGCAAAGAATCCTAGGCGATTTTGAGCGGGAGGGGACTTTATTGGAACATATGAATATGCTGCGTTCAGAAATTACGTCATATTTGGAACGCTCCAACTGTTCGCTTCAAGACTTCAGCAGGCTCACAGGACTGAATAAAGGGACACTCAGCGCAATTTTGAGATACCGCGACCCGAAGCCTCTTTCACTCAAGGCGCTGGATGCCATTACGGAAGCAATGGGTCATCCAGCCGGATGGCTGTATCCGTTATATTTGGACGAATGTCTGATCGATCAGAAGTGGAAGTTGTCCCGTGTCAAAGCTTATTTGCTAAGCTGTGCCCGTCTGGGGCGAACCGACTGTATTGTGGCAGCGCTTCCCCTTATTCTGGATGATCTAAGCAGCATTCCTGTCATTTTTGCGGCAGGGGAGGAGCTGTTTAAAGAAGGGGAGATGGCGCAGGCGGCCCTGTTCTTTGAGGCGGTGGCGGAAAGCGAGCAGTTCCAGCACTCGGAAAGACTGGCAGTCAGTCATTACCGGCTGTTTCATATTCATACCGAGACCGATCAGGAAGAGAGCCTGCGAGCGGTCATCCGTTTCGATCCTTTCCGCAAAAGGCTGCCGGAGGACGACCAACTGGATGCGCTGTTGCAGCTGATTAACGTGTATTACTCGTTAAACCAATGGGAGCGGGTGCTTGAGCTGACCGATGAACTGAGCTCTTTTACAACAAGTATCTATACATATGACTATGAAAAACAGGCTTATGATGAAAACGAACGCAAAACGAAATACCCGCTCGTCGTGTACTACGGATATGCGTATCTGATGAAGGCTGCTGTATACGACAAACTGAAGAAATATGCCGAGGCCAAAAGGTATACGGAGAAGTATGCCGATTTGAGCTGGTTCAAGGGGCTCGGACCTGCGGGCTTGCAGGAGGTGCAGCGCTTCAAGGCATGGGCGAAGGCAAACATGCTTGCTTATGAGCTGATGCTTGGCAAAGCGAATGTCATGTGGGAATACATCAGGCATATCGAGCATGATCCGGATGAAATTTTGCCTGCGTTGGAGAAAATTATGGGAGCCGCGAATGAATTCAACCTGGATGTCGACCTGATTCTACATCACTTCAAGGGCCAAATTGAGTCATATACCGACAGCCAAAATGTAACAAATAGCTACTATCACAAGCAGTTCAGCATGGAACGTTTTGTAAATTTTTGTTATGAAACGGCGTTATATCATTTCCAAAGATCGAATTTTGAAAATGGTGTAAAATTTATCCTGCAAAGTTTGTCATCATCCATTAAAATGAATAACAAAGCTGGTTTTATTAAATGCGTGACATTATTTGAGGAATATAGAAGCTGCACACGTGTCGAAAACCAGCGGGAATATGAAAATATGATCAAAGGAGTGCGTAAAAATGCGGAAAACGAAAACCTGTTTGTTACTTTCGCTTAGTGTGGGCCTTCTCTCCCTGACTCCTCTTGTATTCTCGGTGGTAGGCGGGATCTCCACATTGACACACGGCGCAGGCGGTTATTAAGGGGCAGCCTGCCGGACAAGCCAGGCTAGAACATGTTGCAAAAAGCACCGGGATTCCGGTGCTTTTTGCTGTTGTGATATAATGTAGCGGTAATATGACCGCGAAGGGAGAATGTTCATATGAAACCAGTCTCAACCGACAAGGCGCCGGGCGCCATCGGACCGTACAGCCAGGCCATGCAGGTCGGCGGCTTTATTTTCACATCAGGGCAGCTTGGTCTGAATCCTGCGACAGGGGAATTCGGCAAGGATGTCGAAGAGCAGGCGCGTTTGTCGCTGAACAATGTCAAAGCTATTCTGGAAGAGGCCGGCAGCAGCATGAGCCAAATTGTCAAAACAACGGTTTTCCTGAAGGATATGAACGATTTTGCGCGTGTGAATGAAGTGTACAGCTCGTTCTTCGAACAGCCCTACCCGGCTCGCAGCGCGGTAGAGGTGGCTCGTCTGCCCAAGGATGCGCTTGTGGAGATTGAAGCGATCGCGCTGAAGAGCGAGTAATTAGCAGCACCCTTTTGCAAAATGGAATAACTAGTCGAAATCCCTTCATTGGTGCAGGTATCCAATGAAGGGATTTCGACTTTTGGCGGAGCAGAGCAAGGCTTTTAACAGATGTAACCGAGCTTCTGCGGGTTGACCATCATATACACTCCTTGAATATGCTTGCCTTCCGCCGTAAATTCAAGGCATAGCGCGGCAACCACCTGCCCATCATGCCTGAACACGAGCTGTTCTTCGCCGTTCAGCATGACGGTGGAGACCTCTGTCTCCCGCAGACTGGTCAATACACGGCGGGAGGTGAGCAGGGCCAGCACACCCTTGCGCACCGTCATCGGACGCATCACGGTATGCACGATGCCGCCGCCATCCGAGATAAATACAGGCTGCTCGGCCAGCAGCTCCAGCATGGAAGGCACGTCATAGCTCATAAAAGCGGCAGTGAACCTGTCCAGCATCCGCTTGCGGGCAAGATCGCCAACAGGAGTCATAGATGGCAGAGGCATATCATCAGCGCTGCTGCTGTCCGCATTCGAGGGCGTAGCCTGCGCCAGGCGCTTGCGGGAACGGCTGTACAACTGACGGCAATTCGTGTCCGTCAGCCCGAGCAGTTCAGCGATTTCCTTATATTCATACTGGAAAGCTTCGCGCAGCACAAACACCGCCCGCTCCAGCGGCTTCAAGCGCTCCAGCAGCACCAGGAAGGCGTAAGACACCATACTTCTGCGTTCCGCCCATTCTTCAGGCTGGTCTGCCGGTGCGGTACTGCCAACCGGTTCGGGGAGCCACTCGCCGACATACGTCTCCCGCTGCTTGCGCGCGGAATGAAGCAGGTTCAGGCAGCGGTTGACCGTGATGCGCGTAATATAGGCCTTGGAGTTGTGCACCTCTTCCGGCAAGGTTTGCTGAAGCGCAGCAAAACAGTCCTGCACCACATCTTCGGCGTCCGCTGCTGTTCCCAGCATGCGGTAAGCGATGGCGAAGGCGTAGTCCCGGTAGTTGCGGTACCATTCCTCCACCTCTGCCGATTTCTCTGCCACAGCTTCTGTATTTTGTTGTTCCGGATGCTTGCTGCCCTTCAACTTGCGCGCCCCCTTGCCGAAATATTTTAGGATGTGAAGCAGCCTGGGTACATGCCGGTGGCAATCGCGAGCCGGTTCCAGCTGCTAATCGTATTGACCGCTGCGATCAGGTCGACATATTCCCCTTCGTCAAAATGCTCTCTGACCCTATTATACAGTTCTGCAGGCACCCCTTGCTCGGAAATACGGGCTACCGCTTCGGCCAATTCCAGCATGGCGCGTTCTTTTTCCGTAAATAAAGGAACCTCCCGCCATACCGGCAGCAGCAGAATATGGTCCGCATAGTCCCCAAGCTTCATCAGGTCTTTTGCATGCATATCCAGACAGAAGGCACAGCCGTTAATCTGCGACACACGGATCTTAAGCAGTTCATACAGCACCTTGTCTGTAAAAAGCCCGCTTGTGTATTCTTCCATTGCCAGCATGGCTTTATAAGTGCCTGGCCGCACCTTGCTGTGATTTACTCGTAATTGGGTCATGATTGTTCGCCTCCAAGTTTTGTTGGTTCTGGCCTGCTGAATTCAGGCTCTAAAAATAAAGACAAAACAGGAGACTAGTTTGTGACAAAGTAAGCTACTGGGTTCTGAGAAATTCGAATCCCCTTCTAGTGCTGGACAGTCAAGCCGCCAGCCGATCGTGGCAAGACATGTGATACTCGCTGTCCGGGAGCTTTGCACGATTATCCCGTTTGATCAGGTACAGAAAAACAGAAAACCGGGAACCGAAAATATACTTTAGGCACGTTAAAGAAAATAACGGATCAAATGAGGCACAAAAATGCCTGTTGTTATGCTATTCAGGACCATCGAATGGGTCTATTATCTTTTGGATCGTGCCTTATGGAGAAAGCAGATCGGTTCGAGGTCATGAGACGATCTTAGGAGAAAGCAGAGCGTGTAGGTGATGTGAAACCGACCGAGAGAGATGGAAGGAGCGGAGCAAGGCACCGAAAAAATAAAAAGACCCTGCCACTTCATCGCGATCAATGCCTCCATGCAGGCCTGCTCGCTGTGATAACGACTGCTAAAGGGTTGAAGTTCCGTTTCCGCTTGGACTTCCATGTCTGCTCGCCTCCGAATCCATAATCCACGAACATAAGTTCTTTTTTTCATTATACCAAACATGTGTTCCTATTTCAAGCCGAACATCCCATTTGAGCTGCCTCTTTTTTTCTTATCTCTTTTCTCTTTATTCCTTCCCCTAGGCCCCCCGAACCTCCAACCCCCGCATTCTGATCAAAAGGGATAATCGTGCAAGGCTGTATGGAGAGGCACCAAGCACCGGGCACCACTGGAGCCGATAACAAAACGGGATATGATAGAGTTTGAAATTTTTGTTTATAACGGTAAAATACGAAATGCAAAGGTTGTTCAGGCAAGCAACTGCCGGAGAATGGAGGACATATGGCAAAGCAAAAATATTATGTGGTATGGGTTGGCAAAAAAGCGGGCATTTACGGAAGCTGGGGGGAGTGCCAGTCCCAGGTGAACGGCGTCGCTGGCGCCAAATATAAAGCGTTCGAATCCAGGGCGGAGGCGGAGAAGGCGTATGCGCGGGGCTGGAAGGGATATTGGGGGAGCCAGTCGAGCCAGTCCAGCCAGTCCGCCAAGAGCGGCTCGCCCAAAACCGCTGGCGCACCAGCTGCACGCTCTGCACAGGCTGCCGCTGGTACGCAGGGAGAGATCGATTACGACAGCATTTCCGTGGATGTCGGCACGAGGGGCAACCCGGGGCCTGTGGAATACAAAGGAGTGGACACGCGGACTGGTGAAGTGCTTTTTTCCTGTGGTCCTATATCTAAAGGAACCAATAACCTTGGCGAATTTCTGGCCATTGTACATGCTCTGGCGTACCTGAAGAAGCTGGACAGCAGCAAAACGATTTATTCCGACTCGGTCAACGCGCTCAAGTGGGTGCGGCAGAAACAAGTGGCTTCTACGCTGAAGCGCGACGAATCGACGAAGGAGATCTGGCAGCTTGTAGACCGGGCGGAGCATTGGCTGCGGACGAATACATACCAGAACCGGATCTTGAAGTGGCAGACCAGAGAATGGGGCGAAATCAAGGCGGATTACGGCCGGAAGTAGCGGCTTGAGGCAGGGAGTCTGGCGGTTAAAAAATGGATGGTTTAAAGCGTGCTGAAATACTTTGTATTCGGCACGCGTTTTTGCTGATTTTTTCACCATACCGAGCATATTCATATTCTAAGGGAAAAGGAATTGATTCCCAATCTGAAAAGGATAGAGATGCCGATGACGAATAACTCGGGAAAAACGCCGGAAGAGCAGCTGGATTTACTATCCGAAAGATGGGATAGGCTGCTTGGTTATTTGAATACTGCTGAGGTCACACATCGGAATGAGGAATACAATGAATGGCTGCTTCATAAAAATATGCTCAAGGTTGGATTCAGGGCATTCAAGAACTGGAAGGTTATTATTACCCCTATGCTTGGTGTGGGGGCAGAAAACTCTGGGAATTGCCATCACAGCAGCGACCATCTATATAAACGATTTGAAAAATCAAAATCCCAGGGCTTAATCCTACTACATATCATAATAAACGAAACGGACAGCGGGTCAGTTCCCGCTGTCCGTTTTTGTTTGAAGCAAAGCCCTCTCTGTCTCTTGAATCAGATAATTAATCCGTTGATTTATTCTTTCCAGATGTTCCGTAATCATTTGTCCGGTTGTCTTATGTTCAGGATTCAATTTCACAAGGTGCCTCATGCGTACCCCTCTTTCCGATATATCCGGGTGAAGTGAAATAAACGCCGTACTACTTCACACATTATGCTCAGCAGTTGGATATTGACTCTTTTGTGAGCTTTAACGGCTCTTATGTCGTGTATAAGGGCAAACCGGCATCAACGCTTTACTTTGCTAAAAAAAATATATGGTCATGCTGTATGAATATGTAGTACAATACATACTAAAAAATTTAACTAACATGATGTGTAGAGGGGATGTAAGGCAGTGAACACGGTAGAAAAGATAAGCAAGTTTGTAGGAAACACATTTTCCGTCTGGGTGATCCTGTTTGCTTTGCTCGGTTTTTTTGTTCCTGATGCCTTTACGGGATTGAAGGGATATATACAGATTTTCCTCGGCATCGTCATGTTTGGTATGGGATTGACCCTGTCTTCGGCCGACTTCCGCGAGGTGTTCCGCAGACCCCTGGATGTGGCGATCGGTGTTGTGGGGCACTACCTGATCATGCCACTGCTGGCGTTTGGACTGGCTGTACTGCTGCAACTGCCGCCGGATATCGCCGTTGGTGTCATTCTGGTGGGCTGCTGTCCGAGCGGTACCGCCTCCAACGTGATGACATTGCTGGCTAAAGGGGATGTTGCGCTTGGCGTATCCATCGCGTCCGTATCAACCCTGATTGCTCCGCTGGCTACACCTGCCATGATCAGCCTGCTTGCAGGCCGCTGGATGAATATTGATGCCGGATCGCTCATCAAGGATATCCTGATGGTGGTCATCATCCCGATTGTGCTCGGCGTCATTGTGAAGGCGCTGTTCCGCAGACAGGCCGAAGCGAGTGTCAAGGCGCTGCCTCTCGTATCGACGATTGCCATCGTGCTGATTGTGGCTATTGTAGTGGCAGGCAGCAAGGCCAAAATTATTGAGACCGGCCCGCTCATTTTCGCAGTTGTCATTCTGCACAACGGGCTGGGGTACCTGCTCGGCTTCTGGTTCGCCAAGCTGTTCGGCATGAATCTGGCGAAGCGCAAGGCCGTTACACTGGAGACAGGCATGCAGAACTCCGGTCTGGGCGCAGCGCTGGCTGCAGCGCACTTTAACCCGGTTGCCGCCGTGCCGAGCGCAATCTTCAGCGTATGGCATAATATCTCCGGCTCCCTGCTGGCCACCTGGTTTGCACGCCGGGAGGAGCGCAAGCCATCTGCATAATTAATGACAGATGCTCTGCCGGGCTGCTTGAATATGTATGCCGTAAGCGGCGGGTCGCCAGGGTTACGTGTCTTGCTGTCCTTACGCAATGCCTTGCACGATTATCCCTTTCGTTCAGGGATGGTGGCTAGGGGCAGGGGGATAGGATAAAGGATCCTAAATATGATGTAATTATCCTAGATAGTATGATCTCTCTCGAATCCTCTTCTTTGTCCTAAGCCCGACTCCTGAGCCCGAACTTATCTGCTCCTTCACCAAATATGGTTCTTCTCCCAAGTTTGTCTGTTTCTCTGTAACCTGATCAAACGGGATAATGATGCAAAGACAGCGGATATTGATCTGCCGCTCAATCCATCGGCCTTCCTGCCCTCAAGTTTGTCAGTCACCTTTTAATATCTGTGCCACTATGTCTGAATCGTCGATTCCGTCCTAGCTTTTCGGTATTCTCCCGGCGTTATGCCCTCCTGCTTTTTGAACACCTTGCCGAAATACTTCTCGTCCTGATAGCCGACCATTTCCGAGATCTGCTGCAGGCGCAGACGGGGATTGAGCAGAAGCAGCTTGGCCTGCCGGATGCGGAGGTTGCACAGATATTCCGACAGGTTCACGCCGAATTCCTGCTTGAACTTGCGGGAAATGTATTCCCGGCTGAGATAGAACCTGCTTGAAATATCCTGCAGGGTAATTTCATCGGCAAAATGGACATCCAGATATGCGGCAATATCGCGGATGATATGATTTTCCGCCGCTTGAGCCTGTGTGAGCGCAAGTGCCCGGCCTGCGGCCTGCAACCGCTTGGCGAAGCTGCTTTTCCAGACGGGAAGGGAGAGCAGGCCCTTCTCGTCGACAGGCAGGACGGCCGCAGCCGCGTCTGTCTGCTCCGGATCTTCCCCGACCGTATCCTCCGGCCGGTCGTCCAGCCAGCGGCCGAGCATCCAGCCCAGCTCTCGGTTCCAGCCTCGCATTTGCTCGGCGGTCAGATCCGGCAGCCGGGAGAGGGCTTCGTCGATCCACTCCGCCGCGACCGCGGCTATGTTGTCCGAATGGCCGCTGAGCACGACCAGCCGCAGCCTTTCTTCTGCGTCTGTCAGCCGGAGGGCCCTGGACTGCGCTTCGGTGCATCTCTCCGCATAGTGTAAACCGTCCGCCGCCTGATGACTGTCTGCCTGATGACCGTCTGCCGCATGAATAAGACTGCGCCGCCACAATGCTTGGCGGGCCGCCTGATAAGAAGCGGGCACGCCCTGCGGGAAAGGGCCGGCTGACCCGATGCCAAAATGCATCCGCCTGCCGAGCGCCATACAGAATCCCGTATTCATGGCGTTCAGCCGCTCCCCGAGCTTCTCCGGCTCGCCCCAATACAGGATCACGACCTCATCCGTGTGCTCCAGATGTCTGAAGGCAATCCCTGCACCGGACCGGGCCAGAATTTCACTGCAGATATTCAGGATGGTGAATAACAGGAGCTGCCGCTTCGCCCGGTATTTAGCCAGAACAGCCTCATCCAGATGAGCCAGGCTTAGGACAGTGGCGGTACACACGGCGGCGCCCTGCGGCAAACGCAGCTCCTCGGCCAGACGAGGCAGGGTGCTGCTGGAGCCTGCGGAGGCTTGAACGAGCTCGGTCAGCAGCTTGTCGGCATAGTGCGGCCGCATCTGATTGACCTCAATGGTCTGCAGAGTCAGGCGGCTCCGCTGCCGTTCCTCCGCCTCCCAGGCCGCTACCGCTTTGGACAAAGCTTCGTTAATCTCGCCCTGTTCGACAGGCTTGAGAATGTAGTCGGTGCCGCCGCAGCGGATGGTGTGGCGGACGAACCGGAAATCATCGTGTCCGCTGACGACCAGCACCTTCGTATGCGGCGCATGGGCCTGCAGCCAATCCATCAGCTCGGTGCCGTCATGTCCGGGCATACGTATATCGGTGATGACAATCTGAGGCTGCTCTGCTTCTGCCAGCTGAATCGCCCGGCCACCGTCCTCCGCTTCGAGCACCTCGGTGATGCCGTGCGCCTGCCAATCGGCCAAGAGCCGGATGGCGGCTCTTCCGTGCTTTTCATCATCCACGATCAAAGCTTTCATGTTCACTCACGCTCCTCTGTCTTGATGTCCAGAATAACCCGAACGCCATGCGGCTCAATATTCGTGATGTCCATGCGGCCCGCTTCTCCTGAATGCAAGCGGACCCGCAGCAGAACGTTGCGCAGCCCGACAGACTCATCCGGAGCGGCCAATTCCTCCGGCACAGCAGCGTCCGGCTTGCAGGACAGCAGGCTCCGCAGCTGCTCCAGCCTGTCGTGCGGTATGGATAGGCCGGTGTTTTCAATCATCAGGCGCAGTCGGCCTGGGGCTGGCCGGGTTCCGGAAATCCGCAGCAACGTTCTGCCGAGGCGGGCGTCCATCCCGTGCTTGAAGTAATTTTCCACAATCGGCTGCAGAATCATTTTGGGCACCTGCTCCTCCAGCACCCCTGGCTCCCAGTCGAAGATCACGTCAAACTGGTCGTCGAACCGTTCCTTTTGCAGATCAAGATACATCCGTATATGCTCGGCCTCGTCCTTCAGATGAACAAGTGTGCTCTCCTTCATGCTGTAGCGCATAATCCTGGAGAGGGAGGAGAGCAGGGAGTAGATGCGCGGCACCTCATGCTGCAGCGCCAGTGTGCCGATGGATTGCAGGGTGTTGTACAGAAAATGGGGATTGATCTGCGCCTGCAGCGCCTTCAGCTGATTGGTCTTGTTGGCCAGCTCCAGCCGGTATTCCCGCAGGATGAGGTTATTGACGGTATCCATCATCCGGCGGAAGCGGCGGAAGACCATCCCGATTTCATCCCGGCTCGTTACCTGGATGTCAACATCCAGCTGTCCTGCCTGAATTTTCTCCATGTACCGCAGCAACTGCCTGATTGGCTGTGTAATCCGGATGGAGATCAGCAGCGTGCCGATGATGGCAACAGAGAGCGCGGCACCTGTAATGCCCGCATTGATCTCGGTCAGGCGTGTTGCGCGCGCATACAGCGTTTCGTACGGAATCTGCTTGACCAGCGTCCAGCCGGACAGCTCCGCATTCAGCTTCCGGTATACATGCATAGCCTCATCGGCTTCAAAATACCCCTGCTTCTGCTCGCCGTTGATTCCGCTGATGAGGTCCGGGTTTTCCAGCTTCTGTCCGATCAGCGTCTCATTGCTGCTATAAATCACGACACCGGTGGCATCCAGCAGATACAACTGCTCGCTTCCTCCCTGGTACAGCTCCCCGCAGATGCTGCG
Source organism: Paenibacillus enshidis (assembly GCF_042136365.1). Taxonomy (NCBI): domain Bacteria; kingdom Bacillati; phylum Bacillota; class Bacilli; order Caryophanales; family Paenibacillaceae; genus Paenibacillus; species Paenibacillus enshidis. The sequence continues at coordinate 16,419 of NZ_JBHHMI010000020.1, forward strand.
GACTGTATCCAGACTGACGTCAATGGAGAGATCGGCCAGCCTGCGCGGGGAGGGGATATTCTGAATCGAGCGGTGAAGTGTAAACACCTTCGCATCCTTTCCGTAAGCGGGTCCCGGGGAAGAAAAGCCGTAAAGATGGACGGGATGGGACGCTTCAATATACAGGGCGTTGCTCCGGTAAGGTACGTCTTCGGTATAAGAGTGCTCCCGCTGCCCACGCTTGGGTGCGCTGCCCGTGACAAGTGTGGACTGGCCAGCCTCATAAGAATGCATATATACGCTGACGATTCCCGGCACGGTGTTGCGGATCGTATCCAGCGACGTATAGAGTTCAGCGGCCGCCCGGTAATCGTTCGGAATCCGGGTGAGATTCGTGAGAAAATGCGGATCCTTGTACACGGCAATGGAAGCCTTGTTCACGCTCTGCAGGTAGTTTTCAAGGTTTGCGGCTCCCTGGAAAATAAGCCGTTCGTTCTCCCCGGTCGTCTGCTCCCGCAGCGATTGCTTGGTCACCAGGAAGGTGATGGTCATCGACAGCAGCAACGGAATGGCGACCGCTGCAAGCATGAAGGCGCTGAGCCGGAAACGGATGCTGCGGAACTTCACGGTTGTATTCCCCTTTCAGCAGTGGTGATTGCGCCTTTGTTCCCGAAGGCGGCGTAGGAAGTCAATATTTTCCCCCTAAGGAAGCAGAATTCTCCATATTCATCCATGCGGCGGTCATTCATAATAAGTTTGCGGCAAGCCATACACAAAAGGGGAGATGCAAATGCACCGGGCCAAAATATCACAGCTGCAGCAGCAGCTTGTATTTGTGGGGCCATCCACACTGTTTTTTGCCATCATTATTGTCATCCCTTTTCTGCTGGGGATGTACTATTCGTTCACGGATTGGAACGGTGTCTCCAACCAGGCGGGCTGGGTAGGACTCGACAACTTCCGGCGGATTCTGCTGGAGGACGCGAAATTCCGCACCGCCTTCTGGTTCACCGTACGCTTCACCGTGGCGGGGGTCGTGCTGAGCAATGTGCTGGGCTTTATCCTGGCTTATTTCCTGACCAAACCGCTGAAATCACGCAATGTGCTGCGTACCGTCTTTTTTATGCCTAACGTCATCGGCGGTCTTCTGCTGGGCTTTATTTGGCAGTTCATATTTGTGAAAGGGTTTTCGTCCCTAGGCGCCGCAACGGGTCTTTCCTTCTTCAAGCTGCCGTGGCTCGGAGATGAGGCGACCGCCTTCTGGGGTATTATTATTGTATTTATATGGCAGACGGCGGGTTATTTGATGGTCATTTACATCTCATCCCTGACCAATGTGCCGCAGGATATTCTGGAGGCGGCCTCTATTGACGGGGCAAGCAGGATGCAGGTGCTGCGGCAAATTATGATCCCGCTCATCATGCCTGCGGTGACGGTGTGTCTTTTTCTGGCCATATCCTGGTCCTTTAAAATGTTCGATCTCAATCTGTCCCTGACCAAAGGCGGCCCATTCGGATCAACGGAATCCGTCGCGCTGAACATTTACAATGAAGCGTTCGTGAACAACCGTTACGGGCTGGGCACAGCCAAGGCGTTCGTCTTTTTCATCATTGTCGCCCTGGTCACAAGCCTGCAGGTCCGTCTTACCAAAAGCAGGGAGGTGGAAGCCTGATGCATACGGGCAAAAGCTACCGACCGGTCACCTTTGCCGTCGAATTGATCATGATCGCGGCAGGTCTGCTGTTCCTCATCCCCTTTTATTTTCTGGCCGTGAATTCTGTCAAAACGTTCGGGGATCTGCTGATGGACTCGGCAGCATGGCCGAAGGCCATTGAATGGAATAACTATGCACGGGCCTGGAGCATTACCCGTTTTCCACAAGTGTTCTGGAACTCGCTGCTGGTTACAGTGCTCAGCAATCTGCTGCTTGTCCTGATCAGCTCCATGGCCGCTTACCGGATGGTACGGCACAACTCGCGGTATAACCGGATTCTGTTCGCCCTCTTCGTGGCGGCGATGGTGATTCCGTTCCAATCCGTCATGATTCCACTCGTCAAGGTGACAAGCAGCCTTGGCATGATGAACAGCATATGGGGCTTGGTGGTCTGTTATCTCGGCTTTGGCGCTCCGATGTCCATCTTCCTTTTTCACGGCTTCGTCAAGTCGGTACCCGTTGAGATTGAAGAGGCCGCCCGGGTCGACGGCTGCAACCCTTACGGGGTGTTCTTCCGCATCGTGTACCCGCTGATGAAGCCGATGCTCGTTACGGTCATCATCCTGAATACGCTCTGGATCTGGAACGATTACCTGCTGCCTTCACTGGTGCTGCAAAGTGCGGACCTGCGTACCATTCCGATCGCAACCTATGCGTTCTTCGGCCAGTATACGAAGCAGTGGGATCTGGCCCTGCCCGCCCTCGTGCTTGGCATTTTGCCGGTGATCGTATTTTTCCTGCTCATGCAGAAATACATTATCCACGGAATTACCGCGGGATCGGTGAAGGGCTGATAATAATTCTTTCTGTTATCATAAAAAAAGCAAGCGTTTTCATCAAGACACATTCAAGGAGGATTTGGCATATGAAAAAAATCGGTACAATGGTGTTCATGCTCGTAATGGCCATGGCTCTGATGCTGACTGGCTGCGGTGGGGGCCAGCAGGGAGGCGGCAACGCGGCAGATGGTGGAGGTGGCGGGGGCGGAGAAAAAATAATTCATATTTTCCAGTTCAAAGTGGAAATTGCCGAAGCGCTGAACAAACTCAAGGAAGAGTATGAAGCGTCCCATCCCGGCATCAAGCTGGACATTCAGACCGTCGGCGGGGGGAGCGATTATGGCGCAGCCCTGAAGGCAAAATTCGCGGCAGGCGAGCAGCCGGATATTTTTAACGTAGGCGGATACCGGGAGCTGGACACCTGGCTTGAGTATCTGGAGGATTTGTCCGACCAGCCGTGGGTTGCTGACGTCGTGGATGTCGCCAGGGAACCGATGACCAAGGACGGCAAGCTGTACGGGCAGCCGATGAATCTGGAGGGCTACGGATTTATTTATAACAAGGATTTGTTTGCCAAGGCAGGCATTACGGAGATACCAACGACGCTGACGGAGCTGGAGGCTGCGGCGCAGAAGCTGCAGGCAGCCGGAATTACCCCGTTCTCCAACGGGTATCAGGAATGGTGGGTGTTCGGCAACCATTTGCTGAATGTAGCCTTTGCCAACCAGGACGATCCGGCGGCGTTCGTTGCTGGCCTGAATGACGGCTCGTTGCAGTTTGCAGGCAATCCCGTCTTTGAAGAGTGGTTCAAGCTGTTTGACCTGACGCTGAAATACGGTAACGAAAATCCGCTGACGACAGACTACAACACACAGGTAACGAACTTTGCTACCGGCCAGGCAGCCATGATGCAGCAGGGCAACTGGACGCAGGTGCAGATTGACGGCATCAGCCCTGATCTGAATCTGGGCATTCTGCCGATGCCGATTAATGATGATTCAGCCCGTAACGACAAATTGTTCGTCGGTGTCGCCAACAACTGGGTTGTCAATAAAAATTCGCAGGTGAAGGACGAGGCCAAGGAATTCCTGAACTGGCTGGTCACATCTGAAGAGGGCAAGCGCTACATCACCAAGGAGTTCAAGTTCATTCCTGCGCTGAAGAGTATTGAAGCGTCACCCGAGGATATGGGCGATTTGGGGGCAGAGGTCGTGAACTACAGCACGCAAAACAAGGTCATGAACTGGAACTTCAGCAACTATCCTGAAGGGGCGGCCCAGGAATTCGGAAGCTCTATGCAGGCGTACGCCGCAGGCAAATTAGATAAGGCGCAGCTGCTGGAAGAGTTTCAGAACACGTGGAATAATCTGAAGGCGAAGTAATGTGCATACAGGCCGGGTGGCCGGGTGCACAGCATAAAGGATGCCGCGACTCTTGGGTCGCGGCTTTTTGTCGCAGACGGACAGAGGTGGGATAATGTCCCATGACGTTAACTTTTTACAAAAGGGTTTTGAAAAGATTGGGTTTTCGTATATGATGGAGTGTAACAATTCGAAAGGCTGGACGGGAGACAGACATGGATCAACCGCTGTATGGAATTTGGCTCGGAGATGTATTTTTTTGTTTTTCCGGTGAAACATCGGAACCACGTGTAGACGCATGGAGCAGTATCATACGCAAAATGAAGCTGAAGGACGGCTCACAGCCCTTCCGTCAGGCTGCCCTCCGGCTGGCGGAGCTGCGCCTGGCCGGCCCATCGCGGCAGGAGCCGGTCAATGGAGGCAAGCGGCGGGCCATGCTTGGCCGGATGCTGGAGGGGCTTGCGATTGACCGGAAAGAGACGGCCGCCTTGCTTCTGCGGCTGAACGAGCGGGATTGCGCGGCTGCCGGCGTCCGTCTCGGCGAGGAGATCGGATATTGGCAGAAAGCAGCGCTGTTTGCGCTGGAACTGATGCAGCAGGGAGAGATCGTCCCCGGCTTGAGGGAGCCGCAGCAGAGCGGGGCAAGACGGCGTGGCGGAAAGGAGACCGCAGTGGGGGTATGGCTTCCGCGGTTGAACGGGGAAGAGAACATCGCCCGGTTCCGTGAGCTGGCCACGGCTATGCCGGCCATTGCTCTGGCGGCGCCGGCCGCTTTTGCCGGGAGCGAGCCGGGATCGCGCGAGGAAGCTGCCTGTACAGTGCTGCATTCCTTTATGTCCGCGATGATCCATGCGGAGACGACGGCCGCCATCGCTCAGGCAGAGCGGGAGCTCGGCAAATACCGGGCGGATTACCGCCGTGGCAGATCCCCGCTGGCAGAGCTGTGGTGGAACAGCCTGCTCACAGGCTCGCGCCCCCTGCCGGTGCAGGGCACAGCAGCTGAGCTGGAAGACCTGACGGAACAAGTCTCTTCGCTGCCGGGCGCAGCGATTCCATATATTGAACGGGAGGAGAAGGAGCCGGAGGAGGGCAGTCTGCGGTTATGTCTGCGGCTGGAGCCCCCGCTGGAGGAGTTGAAGGAATGGCGTGTGTCCTTCTGGGCCGAAAGCGATGTTGAGCCGGGCATGCGACTGCCTGCAGGGGTCATTTGGTCCTATCCGGAGCGGGACCTGATGCGCGGGGATGTCGTGTACCGTGATGTCCATGTACAGCTCCTCATGGTGCTGGGCAGGGCGTCCGAGCTGTCAGCGCACATTCGGGAGACCTTGCGGCATTCCCGCCCGGAAGGCTTTCTGCTGGAGCCGGAGGATTTCTTCCATTTCCTTGCAGAGGCGATTCCGCTGCTGCAAAAAAGCGGGGCTACCGTGCAGATGCCCTCACGCTGGAGCCGTGAAGGACGGCGCCGGGCAGGACTCAGGCTGCGGATGCGGGAAGCAGGGCAGGCGGAAGGGCCTTCCTCACCGCTGGGCATGAGCCGGGTCGTCGCTTTTAACGCGGAGGCGGTCCTTGGTGGAGCGAAGCTGTCCGTGGAGGAGCTTGAGGCCATTGCTGCCGCTAACCTGCCTTATGTCAAGCTGCGTGGCGAATGGGTCGAGGTGGACCCGAAGGAAATCCGGCAGGTGCTCCGTTTTATGAAGAAACAGGAGGAGGGCGAGATGTCCTTCTCCGAGTGGCTGCACCTGGCAGCAGAGCAGGATACGGCGGGCGAAGCCGTATGGAAAGGGCTGTCCATCTACGGAACGCAGTCTTTCGGCCTGCTGGCCTCGCTTGCCGAGGGCGGGAGCCTGCGTTCCGTCAGACCGCGTCCTGTGCCTGCCGAGCTGCACGGACAGCTCCGCCCTTACCAGGAACGGGGTTACCAGTGGCTGGCGGCGATGCGTGACCTGGGCTTTGGGGTGTGCCTTGCGGATGATATGGGGCTTGGCAAAACCGTGCAGGTGATTACCTGTCTGCTGGATTACAGGAAAATCCGCACAGAGAACGGGCCCGCCTTGATTGTCTGCCCCACCTCCCTGCTGGGTAACTGGCATCGTGAGCTGCAGCGGTTTGCCCCCGACCTGTCGCTCTATATCCATCACGGAGGGCAGCGGGTGCACGGGCCGGACTTTCAGGAGCAGGCGCGAATGCATGACATTGTGCTGACGACCTATCATCTGGCAGGCCGGGATGGGCCGGATCTGTCGTCGATCACCTGGTCGTCGATTGTCCTTGATGAAGCGCAGTATATTAAAAATGCCCGCACCAAGCAGTCACAGAGCGTCATGAAGCTGTCCGCCCTGCACCGCATCGCCATGACAGGCACACCTGTCGAGAACCGGCTGAGCGAGCTGTGGTCGATATTCCAGTTTTTGAATCCCGGGTATCTCGGGACTGCTTCATCCTTCCGTCATCGTTATACGACGGCCGGGGAGGAGCGGGGGGTGGCGATGCGCGAGCTGCATCGGCTGGTGTCGCCCTTTATGCTGCGCAGGCTCAAGAGTGATCCCGACATCCGCAAGGATTTGCCGGAGAAGCTTGAGCTTAAATCGTACTGTGCGCTGACGCCTGAGCAGGCCGGTATGTACCGGGGCGTGGTGGATCAGCTGATGGGCCGCATTGACGGACAGATCGGCATCGCCCGCAAAGGTCTTGTGCTGTCTTCGCTGACCAAGCTGAAGCAGATCTGCGATCATCCCGCGCTGCTGGCTCCGGGGCGGAACGATCTGGCCAAGCCGGAGTCCTCCGGCAAAATGCAGCGGCTGCTGGAGCTGGTGGAGGCGATCCGGGAGAACGGCGAAGCCGCACTCATCTTCACGCAGTATGTAGGAATGGGCGAGCTGCTCGTATCCCGGCTGGAGCGTGTATGTGGGCAAAAGCCGTTCTTCCTGTACGGTGGGCTGTCCAAAGCACAGCGGGACGAAATGGTTCAGCGCTTTCAGAATGGCGACGGTCCCGATTTGTTCGTGCTGTCCCTGCGTGCCGGTGGCGTGGGCTTAAATCTGACCCGGGCCAGCCATGTGGTGCATTATGACCGCTGGTGGAATCCGGCGGTGGAAAACCAGGCAACGGACCGCGTCTTCCGCATCGGGCAGAGCCGGAACGTGCAGGTGCACAAGCTGATCTGCCAAGGGACGCTGGAAGAGCGGATCGATGAATTGATAGAGAGCAAAAAGGCGCTCTCCGAGCAGGTTGTCGGCTCCGGTGAGAACTGGCTGACGGAAATGTCAGACGAAGAGCTGCACGGACTGATTTCCCTGCAAAACGACATCTGGGTATAAGGGGGCGCGTTATGCAAGTCAAGCTGCAAATATCCGCAGGGCACTGGGAAGCGGAGTTCACGCCTGCGGGCGGGAATGGCCCGGATTCGGCTGCATCAGCCGGTTGCCGGGTTGCCGGGACCGCTCCGCTCCTTACAGCGGAGCGGAAGGAAGAGCTGCTGGCAGAGCTTAGGGAATGTCCGCTGGAGCTGTACAAGCTGCTCCAGGGTCAGGACAGTCCCTTGCTGGCCGCGCACGGTCTGCCGCCTGTGAAGGCGGAGACATGCTCCTGCGGAGACGCGGCCTGCCGGCATGCGACCGCCGTGGAGCAGACGCTGGCCAGCGAGCCGCTACAGCGCCTGGAACTGGCGGGCCTGCCGCGGGAAGAGCTGTTGCGCGGGGTCTTCGCCGCATGGCCGCAGGAGCCGGAGGGGGCCTCCTCCGCTGCAGCCATGGCGGGAGCTGGCACTCGTAGCATCAGCTCACGTGGTGGCGCGGCCATCAACGAATGGATAGCCGGGGCGGCCGCAGAGGGCACGCTGCACAGGCCCGGGCCGGGCTTCCATTCGTTTGAGGTCAAGCTGCCGCAGGAGCTTGAAGCGGGCGGCGGCGGGCCGGATGCGGCGAAGCTGCTGCCCGGTCTGCCACGCGCCGTGCAGGCGCTGGAGCTGATCCGGGAGAAGGCTGCCGCCCGCGCCAGAGAGGCGTATTTGTCTAAAAACAGCGAATAACGCCGTATAAGGCCGCATACCGGAGCAGTGTAGCGCAGATGTGCGCGAAGAGCCTTCATTTGTGTTTCATCCTGTCCCCTTTTCGTGTAAAATGGAAGCTGGTTGTCTAATTTACATGATAAGGAACGGAGAAACGCAATGAAACGAAATAAAGAAACCCTATTATATGGAACAAAGCTGCTGTTTCCGGCGCTGCTGCTGCCGGGCCTGCTGTTAGCAGGCTGCGGGACGGGCGGCGCGGGAGCTCAGGACAGCCCGCAAGCTAATCCCCCGGCCGCTGGCGGCCAGACTGTGAAGCCGGTACAGCCGGACACGTCCGCCGCCGGGGAGAAGGAAGCAGATACGGACCCGTCGGCCCCCAACACTGGCGGTGAAGGGAAGGCCGCTGCCGATGACAGCAATAAGGGTGCGGAGACTGCTGATCCGGTTCTGGCGGAGCGGGCAGCAAGCTCGCTGCAGACAACCGCCAAAAAAGTGAATGGAGTCGCCGTCGTTACCAATGCCACCGCCCAGACGGTGATCGTCAATAAACAGCGCAGCCTGCCCAAAGGGTATGAGCCTTCCGATCTGGTGGTGCCGGATGTTCCGTTTTCCTTCGATGGCCCGCATGAAAAGCGGCATATGCGTAAGAAAGCGGCAGGGGCGCTGGAACAGCTGTTCGCGGCTGCGAAGCAGGATGGCATCAAGCTGCGCGCGGTGTCTGGCTACCGTTCCTATGCGCGGCAGAAAACGATCTACAATAACAATGTAAAAACCAAGGGTCTGGAGTATGCGTCAAAAGTCAGTGCCGTTCCCGGCATGAGCGAGCATCAGACAGGCCTGGCGATCGATGTGTCCAGCCCAAGTGTAGGCAACGCGCTGGAGCAGTCCTTTGGCAGCTCCAAGGAAGGCAAATGGCTGGCAAAGCATGCTCCGGAATACGGCTTTGTCATTCGTTATCCGAAAGGGAAGCAAGATATCACCGGTTACATATATGAGCCGTGGCACATCCGTTACATCGGCATCGACCTGGCGAAGGATGCGGCAAGCAAGAAACTGACCCTGGAAGAGTACTTTGATGAGGATCATATTAAGTTGTAAGTGGTACGGATAAGCATACAGCCTGTCCGTCCGTTTCAAGAGCCGTCTTCAGCTGAAGGCGGTTTTTTGTTGCTGTTTTTTCCAAAACTGAACCTGCAGTCAGAAAATCGCGTATAGTTGTAAATAGTGCCATAATCAACAGTTGCTGATGCGCGCGTCCGTATCGGTCTGTGACGAAGCAGGCAGACACTGCAAATGAAGAAAGGAAGGGAACAGCTATTTATTATTCGCTTATGTACCGGGAATGGTCTGAGGAAAAAAAGAGGGAGGTCCGCAGTCTGGCGCATGAATCCGTATCAGGCGATGAGCTTTTTTTAAGAAAGCTTGTCGATGCGACATACCTGAACGGGCGCTTGTGGGGACATACCTCTCATGAAAATGAAGACAACCTGGCTCATTCCATCTATGTGACGCCATTTAAGGAGCAGGTGTCTGAGCCATATGCTTCAGCGATTATAGATGTCGTATCCGGAGAACGATCCGCACCGTCGATAGTAAAGCCCACGTACTGGTTATGGAACGGACATGGCTTCCATCCCATGGAGCGAAATGAAGCTTCGGTATTCACGCTGGAACTGGCGCGGCGGCTGTTGGACCACTATACCGTGCTGGAGGGAAGGACTTATCAATATTTATATTCCGTGCTGGATAGCGGCCGCAACAGCGTGCATTTCTTCCTGGAGGAGGTCGATTTATGATGCGTGAGGAGTTCAAAACGGAGGTGCAGTCAGACCCCAGCACAGGTGTGAGCGGGCTGCCTTTCGTCCGGGCCGAAAGCCTGACAACCGATAGGGACGAAGGCCACGCTGCCAAGCCGGGCTCCAGGGTGAAAATGGCAGCCTTTGCCCTGATGCTGGTCGTCCCTGCTGCACTGACGGGCTGCGGTAATGATGATGACTGCAATGACCCGGATCATTATAATTCGAACGCCTGTAACTCCAATTCAAATGGCGGTTCGTATTATGGTGGCTCCTACTATGGAGGCTCCCAAAAAAGCGGCTCCTCCTATAAATCAGGCTCATCACACAGCGGCTTCGGCAGCGGCGGCTCTGCCAGCGGCTTTTTTTCGGGAGGTTGAGGAATGCGCCGGATTGTACAGCTGTCCACCCGGCATGATGATTTGTTTACCGGCAGCATTGCCGGACAAATTCCTTATCACCGGATGTATGGCAAGCAGTATTGCCTGCCCGCGTTAACCGTGTACGGGCGCAGGGAAATGGATGAGCTGATCTATGCGTCGGAAGCGGTTGATGCCCTCTATCGTAAAGTGCTGGCATTTGTGCAGGAGTATATGCCGGACAGCTATCTGACCGGCCCTCTGGGCATGCATCCCGATCTGCTGCGCGCGGCGCGCATGCCTGTCCCCTATGGCGGCATTACCCGCCAGGATTGGATTATTGGCGAGCAGGGCATGAAATGTATCGAAAACAATACGGATACCCCGACAGGTATTCCGGAGGCGGCTTATCTCGAAGGCGAGCTGGCGCGCTTGGCAGCGGTTCCGGGCTTGACAGCCCCCTCACAAGGGATGAACAGGCGGCTGCAGGAGACGCTGTCGGCGCTGATCGGGTTTTACAGGCAACAAGGGCTGGATGGAAAAGTCTTCTTTACATGTTATGACTGGCATCTCGAGGACCGCATGAACACTCGCTATCTGATGAGGATGTGTGAGGAGGCGGGTTTTGTGGCAGCATATGCGCCGCTTGAAGAGTTGGAGATCATTCCGGATGAAGGGCTGTTTCACCGGGAGGAGCCGATCCGCATCCTGTACCGCCTGTATCCGCTGGAATATTTAATTCATGACCGGGAGGAGGACAGCGGTCTTGAGGTCGGGTACGAGCTCATCCGTTTGGTGGAGCAGGGCAAGCTTGGTCTGATGAACCCGCCGCAGCATATGATCAGCCAGAGTAAAGGCTTTATGGCCACCATCTGGTCGCTGTATGAACGGAATGAGCAGACCCCGGAGTTTTGCGGGTTCCAGCTATTCGATGACAGGGAGCTGGAAATCATCCAGACGTACCTGCTGCCTACTTATTTTGATGCCACGCCTTTTGAGCAGACCGGAACCGCCTATGCGGCCAAAGGCATGTGGGGACGGGAAGGCAAGGGAACACAGCTGATGAATACCGCTGGTGAAGCGGCTGGGGAGGAACGTTCTCCGGTTGAAAAGAAGGCTTTAACAGCTGAAGAGGCGGCTGAAGCGGCCGCAGCCGCAGCTTATTACAATGAACAGCCCAAGATTTATCAGCGCTTTTGGCCGATGCAGGAAGCTGCAGCCGCTACGGAGGAAGGGCTTTACAAGGGACATCTTCTGACAGGCATCTTTGTTGCAGGAGGCAAATTTGCAGGGGTGCTGCCAAGGATCGGGGAGAAGGTCACTGGAGATATGGCCTATTACTGCGCGGCAGTGGTTGAACCGGATGAAGAGGAGGAGGAGAACACTTGAGTCAATTCGGATTATCTATAGTTAATTTGGGGATCGGTATCATCCTTTTATTTGTTGTGCTGGTTGCCGGTTATTTTGTATTCAGTAAAATCACCCGTTATAACGATAACGAGGAAATGGCGCGTGGCAACGAAGCGGCGGGCATCTACATGGGCAGCAAAATGCTGGGCTTGTGCATCATTGTCGGCATGGTGTCCTTCAGCACCCATTCCTGGGTGGATATGCTGATCTGGTCGGTAATTGGCATCGTGATCCTGTCCCTGGTCTATATTGTTTTCGACTGGGTGACACCGCGTACGAAAATTTGCGAGGAAATTGCAAAAGGCAATATGGCCCTGGCCCAGCTGCTTCGCTCGATTATCATCGGCGTTTCGCTGGTTATCGGCACATTTTTAATGTGATCTTTCTGGTCAAAAGAGCGAGTATAGGTGGCTGATTGCCATCAATACTCGCTCTTAAGGTTATCACAGCCGTTAATGGCTCCAAGAAAGTTGATTTCAAACTATAGCGGTTGCGATAGCGCTTATTTCACTATAACCTGGGTAATTTCACCTAGTTCAAGGCAAATAACGGCGGTCACAACCGTTAGAGTTTAGAAAAGACCTTTTTCCGTAAAATAGCAGCTGCGGAAACCGTTAGATTTCCGGCGGTTCAATATCGGCTCGAAAACCTTAGTTTTGGCGGAGATCTGAAAAGCATCAGGGCTACAAGATAACTTGTGCAAGAGTTAATGCAACGCCAGTGCCTCGGGTTGAATTCAGGGCAAGAACTTTCCGAAATGGCACGTCCGGGTATAATTACAAAAAGTCGAGAACAGTGAGAACTTAGACCTGTGCTCGACTTTTTTATTAACAGAAATCGCCGGAGATTGGCGATTTCTTTCTGGAATAAGTGGGACATGCACGAAGCAGCGGTGAGGCCGTTATTTAATCATGAAGTAATCGCTTTAATTGTACACCATAATAAACCCTGTGAGCAAAAACGGTCAGCGTGCTGGCACGCTGCGTGTTCCCTCCTGCATGGGTGAAGAACATAATGGGCATAAAGGAGGAGTCTCGCCGGTATGCTTGATGTCCTTTCTGATCCATGCGCTGCAGGCGGTAGAGGTGCAGTTCCACACCGGGACGGTGATCATTCGTGCCTTGCTATGATGATCACGGGCCTGCGCGCCGGATCTGGCGTGAGCACCGGGGCGCTGGGCCTGCGGGTCCCCGGAGGGGGCGGATGGCTTCACACCATAAGCTTCAAGCAAAAAGCGCGACAGCGCGGCAGGCTTGCCGTGATTGGCGGCAGGTGATGTGATGTACAGCATCTGTTTCGCCCTTGTAACTGCCACATACGCCAGCCGCCGTTCTTCCTCCAGGAGCTGCTCCGGATCGGCCTGGGCGCCGGATGTGACAGAGGTCAGCAGATCCTCCGGGGGCTCCTTGCCGAGTGCGGTGCTGTGGGGAAGAATGCCTTCGCTGGCACCGATCAGGTAGATGCAGGGAAACTCCAGCCCTTTGGCGCGGTGGATAGTCATCAGGCTGACAGCGTCGCCATCGGCGGCGGTGCGCAGCGTTTCCATATCCCGGTGGCGTGCGGACAGCTCGTCTGCAAAAGCGACAAATTCCTCTACCGTATCAAAGCGGCGTGCGGCAGTCTCCAGCTCCTCCAGGCTTTCCTGCAGCGTTTCTTTATAATGTGTCCAGGTCCCGGGGTCCCCGCTTTCCAAATATTTATCATAAAATGCCCTGCGCATCTCCTGAATCGCCAGCAACGGTTTCATCGCTGTCAGGCTTTTGATCAGCCGGATGCGCTCCTTGACCTGCTCCTGCTGAAAGTCGCGCAGCCGTTCCCAGCGGGCGAGGTGAATCAGCGGGTACTTCTTGGGCTGCTTCTTCTCTTCCTTCTGGATATGCTCCATGCCGGTTTCGCGTGGAACATAAAGCGGTCCGAGCGCGCTTGGGATACATTCCATGCGGCGGGGATCAAGCGCCAGGCGCAGATGGTCCATCAATGGCCGGATCAGGGACTGATCGTAGAAAACAGTTCCGGCCCCGTACTGGATAAAGGGAACATCCCGCATCACCAGCTGCTCGAAGATGGAGCGGCTGCCGCTGGCCGTGCGGTGCAAAATGGCAATATCGCTGTAGCGCAAAGTTCCTTCCTCCACCTGGTGCAGCAGATGGGACACGACGTGAATGGCCTCCTCTTCCGGGTTGGACGGAGTAAAGAACTGCGGCTCCAGCCCTTGCCTGCCGGCGGAGACAAGCCTCTTGGCACGACGCTTGCGGTTTTTGGCCACGATGCTGGAGCCGAGGCCCAGAATTCTTGCGTCACTGCGGTAATTAATGTTCAGTGTAATGACTTTGGCGTCCTTATAGACCTTGTCAAACTGCAGTATGGATTCCTGGCGAGCCCCGTTAAACGTGTAGATCGTCTGGTCGTCATCACCCACCACCATCAGATTGCGGTGCTTGGCGGCCAGCCTGCGCACCATCTCGTATTGCAGCGTATTGGTGTCCTGGAACTCATCCACCATAATATAGGCAAACCGCTTCTGCAGCGGAACAAGCACCGCAGGATCGTGCAGCAGTCTGGATGCCCGCAGCATAATATCGTCAAAATCCATCTTCTGACGTTCCTTCTTCCAGTCCTCATAAGCAAGCAGAGCCTGTTTCGCGTCCCTTTCCTCCTGACTGTTCTCCGGCAGCTCATGTGCGGAGCGCCCTTCCGCTTTCCATGCCGACAATGCGGACAGCAGCGTTTCCGGCTGATAAGCCTCACTGAGGCGAAGCTGGCGCAGCAGCATTTTCATGACCGTGTGCTGGGCCTGGGTCTCCCCGAAGATGTCCTCCGTCACTCCTTGATGGCGGAGCAGGGCGAGGGCAAAGGAATGGAAGGTGCGCGCCTGCACCGCCCGTGCTGCAGCCGGCCGTATGCCGGGAAGGGCCGCGATCCGTTCCTTCATCTCGGCAGCGGCTTTGCTGGTGAACGTCACCAGCAGAATGGACGAAGGCGATACGCCGCGCACCGCCATCAGATAACCGGCGCGGGCAGCCAGCACGGTCGTCTTTCCGCAGCCAGCCCCGGCCAGGGTCAGCAGCGGGCCTGGGCCGTAACGGACGGCTTCAAGCTGCGGCCTGTTCAGCAGAATGCCGGCCTGTTCAAGGGCGCGGAAATAGAAGGCGTCCGCTTCATTCTCTCCGACAAGCTGAAGGCTTGTATCCGTCGCAGCAAGCCCTGCCTCCGGGAGGGGCAGCTGATATGAAACCCCGAGAGGGCGGGGGTAAAAACTGGTATTTGAATCCATACGGTGAAACCTCACTCATTCTAATATCTCTGTGAATGTACGTCGATATCCGTTTTTGTTATGATAGACATGATTGCCTCGATGTCATTTTTTTAGAACTCTATTATACCGGAGATCGACCTGTCCCGACAGGCTTCTCCACTCTTTTCCGACATGGGAGAGACATTATTGGACACAAAGAAGTTTCCAGCAGCAAAGTTATCTATTATAGTAGATTATAGAAATTTATAAAAACTATAATTTTAATTAAAGAAATTGAGCTGTTTATGGGAATTAAGATCAGGCTGCGGCAGCTGTCTGTCGACACCCCATTAGCTGATAGGAGGATTTGTATGAATCTGTTGCAAAAGATTAAAAACGGCGCCAACAAAGCCACTGAAAAAGCCCAGCATGCTGTGGAAATCCAAAAAATGAACTCACAAATCGCTACGATACAGCAGGAAATGGATGTGCATTTTTTGAAAATGGGCCAAGTCTTCTACGAGGGCTACCGTCTCAGGGATATGTTGATTGCTGAAACCGAAATGACCCGGCTGTCGGGAGCCTGTGATGAGCTGCAGGAGGAAATCGACAGCATTCGCAGCCGCATCGCGGAGCTTAAAAATGAACGGCTGTGCGAATGCGGCGCTTCTGTGCCGCAGGATGCCAACTTCTGTCCGAAATGTGGACGCAAGCTCGTGGACGAGAACGCGTCGCAGCAAGCGGCCGCCGCGCGTGAGCAGGCTCCCCAGTTCAAGGACAGCGCTATTTTCAGTTATGCGGACCATGAGGCAGAGCACCCATTGGAGAAGAAGCCATTCGAGACGCCTGAGCTGGATGGGGATGATCTTACGCAATCGGATTTTACTCCAGAGGAAAAAGCGGAATTTGATGCAGAATGGGAGCGCCGCCGCCATGAGGAACTGGAGCATGAACGTCAGCAGGAGCTGGATGAGCGTATCCGCTATTGGAAATCCAACAATCAGAATGAGGAACAGGAGTCTGTGGAGACTCACTCGGCAAGGGGATTGGTGAAATGCCAAATCTGCACGGCCGAGCTTCCGAAAGGTTCCAAATGGTGTCCGCGATGCGGGGCGGAACAGATTTAATGCAGCCGCGCCGGCAGCCCTATGCTAGCTGGCAGGTTCTCGACAGCACGGGGGGACGGAAAGTATGGAACAATTGCTGCATCATTTGAAAAATCTCGGCTTTACGGATCTGGAAGCCAAGGTGATGGTTGAGTTGGCACAGGGTGGAGCGGCTTCAGGCTACGAGGTATCCAAGAGGACAGGAGCCTCCCGCTCCAATGTATATGCGGCACTGCAGAGGCTGGCAGGCCAGGGCTTCCTGCGCGTCGGTGAAGGGGAGCCTGCCCGGTACAGCATGCTGCCGGTGGAAGAATTGACACGCATCATTTCCGGCCGGCTGCAGGAATCGCTGGAGACGGTGGAACGAAAGATGCCGCGGCAAGAGCATGAGCAGGCTCCGTTCCACAACCTGGAAGGAGACAGGGATGTGATGACCAGCCTTGCGCGTGAGCTCGGTGGGGCGAAGCATGAAATCGTCGTGGATGTAAGGCGCGAAGAAGTGGCGCTGGTGCTCGACATGCTGGAACAGGCGGAGCAGCGTGGAGTCAAGGTGCTCTGGGCCTGTGACAGCGGCGAAGCGGCGCTCGGCCAATGGCTGCCGCGTGGCGCCTTCGAAACGGAGCCAATACCGGGGGGCCGCAAATTTTCGTTTGTCGTTGACCGCCGCTGGTGCATGCTCGGCATGAGGGGAGATAGCGGAGCTGCGCAGGCTGTTGTCACGGAGCATCCTGTCATGACAGAGCTGCTGCTGAATCAATTTGCCCAGGATATCGTTCTCTACGAAATGGAAAACGACATGGGCGCTGAGCTGTCTGTCCGTTACGGGTGGCGGTATGAGAACATCATCGGCAAATATGTTTCCGGCGGACCGCGCAGCATCTGACATTCCGTCATTTCCCCGTCTTCAACGCCCCAGCTTCAGAAGAGCCTGGCAGACGGAGGTGTAATATTCCGAATCGGGTAGGGTAAGCTGGTAATAATCAGGGCAATAACGTGGAAAAAGGAGCTGGGCAGAAATGGAGTGTATCGTTCATTTTCGTGTTGTGCATGAGCAGGAGACGAAGGAGCTGCGCGGATTGATTCTGGTGGAGCAAGGCAGCCAGCCAAGCGTGCAACAGATTATTGACATGCTCGGCCATATGGGCTACGAGGTTCGCCAGGATTCTGCGGATGAGCTTGTGTTCAGGCCGGCGGATGCCGGAGCCGATTACCGGTATATCCGGATTACAGAGCTGGATACGGGGGAAGAGGTATACCGGGAGGACCGCCATTTGCGCATGCTGCTGGAAAACCTGCTGCCACGGCATTAATAACTCAACTTTCGCAGAGCCCAAATCTACTTCAACCTTTGTAGCTACTGGGTTCTGAGGAATTCGAATCCCCTTCTAGTGCTTGGCAGTCAAGCCGCCCGTCGATCGTGGCAAGACATGTGATACTCGCTTTTCAGGAGCTTTGCATGATTATCCCGTTGGATCAGGTACAGAAAAACAGAAAACCGGGAACCGAAAATACACTTTAGGCACGTTAAAGTAAATAACGGAGCAAATGAGGCACAAAAATGCCTGTTGTTACGCGATTCAGGACCATCGAATGGGTCTATTATTTTTTTTGGATCGTGCCTGATGGAGAAGCAGATCGGTTCGAGGTCATGAGACGTTCTTTGGAGAAAACAGAGCGTTTAGGTGATGAAACCGACCGAGAGAAAAGGAGGGAGCGGAGCAAGGCACCGAAAAAAATAAAAAGACCCGGGTCCTCGTTACCGCTTGAACCTGAATTTTTCCGATTTCCTCGTTCAAGCCCTGCGATCAGGACGCAGCCGCAAGAGGCTGAACCGGTTGGCGTGCAATCAGTCGGCGGTAAGGGATCGCCGGAATCGCCACGCCTATGTACAGCAACTTCTGCCACATCGTTCCTTCCGCTCCGGACAGGTGCGTTTCTTCCCCTTCGGTTAGGCGCAGTCGGCGGCGTCCGGTGTACTCGTTGAGGTACGCCTGCAGATGCTTTGTTCCTAAGGCTACATACGTACGCTTCAGCGATTTCCACGCCTCTCTCACCACTTTCCGCAAGGGCGTATACAGCCGATAGGCTTGAAGGAACGATTGTACCGCTGATGCACGGACATCTACCTGTTCGTTGATGAATGCAGCGAGTTCGTGACGATTCGCTCTTTGCCTATCTCCCTTCTTCTGCGGTACCAGGCGGATTTTGACCTGCTCCAGCTCGCCCGACTCCGTGACCGTGCACCCGGCTACGACCACCGAAGCATGCGGATGAGAAAACTGAGGCCGGGACGGATTACACCCATACAGGTCGCTGTTCACCTTCACGTCTCCGCAGAGCAGCTCCCGGGCATCGAACTCCCCGATGGCATGGCGGATTCGATGAAGCATTGCCCAGGCGGTCTTGTAGGTGACCTGGATCACCTGGCTCAGCCGCATTGCCGAGATGCCATCGGGGAGCAGGAACAACTCCAGCGCCTGGAACCACTTGGTCAGGGGGAGATGAGTTCGTTCAAAAATCGTGCCAACCAAAGCCGACGTTTGATGCGCACACCTGGCGCATTCGAACATGGGGATGCGCCGGGAAGTTAGACGACTGCAGCGGGTATGGGCGCAACGCGGGCAGACGAAGCCGTTCGGCCACTTCATCGCGATCAATGCCTCCATGCAGGCCTGCTCGTTGTGATAACGACTGCTAAAGGGTTGAAGTTCCGTTTCCACTTGGACTTCCATGTCTGCTCGCCTCCGAATCCATAATCTACGAACATAAGTTCTTTTTTCATTATACCAAACACACGTTCCTATTTCAAGCCAGACATCCCACTTGAGCTGCCTCTTTTTTTCTTATCTATTTTCTCTTTATTCCTTCCCCTAGGCCCCCAACCCTCAACCCCCGCATTCTGATCAAAAGGGATAATGGTGCAAGGCTGTATGGAGAGGCACCAAGCACCAAGCACCAAGCATCAGACACCAGACACCACCCTTTATAGACACCATCTCACTCGGGCTAAACCTTAATTACTCGCTAAATAAAACATCCGCCGGTGCAACCACCGGCGGATGTTTCCTTTTTGAAAATAGATGCCTGTTTTGTAACAGTTCATCAAGCTTTCTGGCCCGCTTCCTCCAGCATGGAGGTGCAGTGTGAGCAGCGTACCGCTTTTATAGGCACTTCCGAAAGGCAGAAAGGGCATTCCTTTGTTGTTCTCTCTTCTTCCGCTTTCTCGGCCTTCTCCTGTTTGCGTCTCAGCATGTTGATGCCTTTCACGAGCAGAAAAACGCAGAATGCCACAATCAAAAAGTCGAGCACCACATTAATGAACTGCCCGTAGGCTATGACGACCGCGCCTGCTTCCTGGGCTTGAGCAAGGGGGAGCTGATTGCCCGCCGCACCGGTAGTCTTGTCCGGGTCCAGCGAAAAGTAAAGGTCGGAGAAATCCGCGTCTCCGAAGAGTTTTCCAACTGGCGGCATAACGATGTCATTAACGACAGAGGTCACAATTTTATTGAACGCGGCCCCGATGATGACGCCGACCGCCAAATCGATCACATTGCCGCGCATTGCAAACTCTTTGAATTCCTGTATAAAGCCTTTGCCACTCATTTAAGTAATTGTCTCCTCTCCCACCGCCGATTCTCTTCGGCGTACTGCATTTTATTGTACACAAAACACGGCCTTTGCAAAATATGCTAAGTGACTTTTGCAGAATAATATGCCAGCTGTTAAAATAGATATAGAATCATAACTATGTTGCGTACATGCCGCCTGTATATGCGTTCTGGCGGTTTTGTGCGTTGAGCAGGTTTAAGAAGCAGGAGGTAAGATGATAATGATTACGAAAAATTGGAAGTTATGGGCAGGTGCCGCACTGACTGCGGTGCTGTTGGCGGGTGTTCAGCCTGGAGTAAGCTCTGCAGCGCAGGTGGAAGAAACGGCTGTGAAGCTGACACAGCCGGCCTTTTGGGTTGCTCCTGTTCTCCCGGCTGCCGGTGAACAGAACAATACAGAGAAAGCCGTGGAACGGAGCGTGCATGCCGTGCCTGATCAGGGGCTCGTTTATATCTATACCCGCCAGGCTGTGAGTGCAGGGAAGGATGCTGCAGGTTATTTGGACATTTTGCAGGCTTATAATGATCAGACGGGTGAGCTGAAATGGCAGTATGAACTGCATAAGGAAGGTAAGCCTTACGCTGCAAGTACCCAGATGATGTACACAAAGGCCGGAGAGATCTATATTTATGCTCAATACACGGATGGAACAGCCCGCATCCATGCCGTATCATCGCAAGGAAAGGAGCTATGGACTCAGGAAGTCGCCAGCGGCAGCAAGGTCAGTCTTGTGAGCAGCAGCAAGCTGCTTGTTTATAAGGAAAGCGAGCCTTCCTGGGACGGATCGGTATCCACCACATTTACCCAATATTCCGATACAGGCAAGTATATTAACCAGAGCATGCTTAATGGCACAGTAATTTCCGCCGGGAACGGCAGGGTTGTGATGAATACAGATCGTAAGGTTAAGGTCGATAAACAGTGGCAGGATACAGATCATCCGGGGATTAATATATTGGACGATTCCCTGACCTTATTGGATTCTTATGCTTTCCCTACCACCACCAAAATTTCCGGAGCCGGAAATCCGGTGATTGTTCTGGACGACGATACGCTGCTCATTCGGGCTGCGAGCGACACACAAGGAAGCATCTTGATCGGATTTGATGAGGATGGGGAGAAAAAGTGGGAACGCCGTGTTCCTGAAAGCGCCTTGATTGAACCGGCCGGTGCTGGAAGCTATGCAGTCTATGCCGATGGTAAAATCGAACTTTACAATGTATTCAACAAGATGGTGGAACGCACGTTTACCTCTGTTCCTTCTGATGCTGTGAGCATGGAGCAAACAGAAGATGGCAAGCTGCGATTGGTTCTTGGCTCTAACGTATATGTATTGGACCCGCAGACTCTGAAAACAGGCAAATTGTATAAACTGGACTATCAGAACAGCCCTTACGATACGACAGATAAAGCAGTTTTCTCGATCGTGAACAACCAGCTTGCGAAAGGTTTGGTCCGTTAAGCGGAAAGCCGGAGTAGATTAGCACTACATTTTTAAGAAAAAAAGCCCCGGATCGGGGCTTTTTTGGTATAATCAGCTAGTACAACTTAACGGCTAACAAGGGCGGTCGGCTAATCTCCCGGAAGGGAGGTGAGGCTATGGAGGTTTTTCAAGCACTGTCATTGATGTTCATGTTTGGCATGTTCATTATTGCTTTGCTGACTTACCTTAAGAAATAGACCGCCCGAGCAAGGAATCGGTCTATTTCCAGTACTGATTTCCGACAGCCAACCGCTCTTTTAGCGGTGTTGTACAGGGGGCCGGGTGCAACCGGTCCTTTTTCTATTCTTATGTTACCATATAAAATTTATTCTTTTCAATAATTTTTCCTGCCGAATTTTAGGGATAACAATAAAATTCGGCAGCGATGATGCGGGGAGAAATCAAGGGTGTCCAGGATGCCCGCTCTTCTTTTCCTTCCGCGGATGCGTAATTTTCCCCAGCTTGTCCGTGTCGTTTTCCTTGGGAACGAGCCGCTCATCCGTCTTTCCTTCATGGTGGTTGTCGAAGGCATACTCGGTCAGCTTCCATTCGCTTTTTCCCAGCACCAGATCTGCCGGAAAATGCTGTCCCCGCTTCAGATGCTGCGCATGGCCGTCTTCATCTTCATACACACCGTCAATTTCCACATGTTCTCCCGAAAGCGGGAGCATATCTTTATCGTCAGAACTCATAATATCTCCTTCCGTCACGCGTCCTCCTGGTTAAAATACCCGCCGGAAAAATAAATTATGCACAACTCAGACGAAGGCGGTGACGGGAGCAAACCATTTGCTCATGATATCATCGGCGATGGTTTCCGCCGCTTGGGGCTTGCAAAGACGATTGACTGCCTGTTTCATTCGCTCTGCCTGCACAGGATGCGTAAGCAGCCCATTGACCTGTCCGATCAGTTCCTCCGCATGGCGGGACAGCAGGGCCGCACCTTTTCCTTGCAGATAAAGGGCGTTATTCAGCTCCTGGCCCGGCACGGGGCGGTAAATCAGAATCGGCAGTCCGGAGGCGATGCTTTCCGCAAGGGTGATGCCGCCGGGCTTGGTGATGACCATATCGCTTGCTTTCATCAGAGAGGGGATGTGATCCACGTATCCGAAGGTATGGATATCCGGCTGTCCGGCAAATTCATGGTCCAGATCGGACTTCAGTGCTTCGTTCCGGCCACACACGATCAGTACGCGCACATCCGGGAGACGCATGAGGCCGTGGCAGATGTCGCGAATGCCTGACAGTACGCCGAAGGCTCCGGCCATCAGGAGCACGGTACGCTTGCCCGGGGCCGCTAATTCGCCGTTGTCCAGCCACGGCGGCTCGTCTGCAGCCGTGCTGAATGAAGGATGAATCGGTATCCCGCTCGCAACGACGCGATCCGGATGCACACCTCGCGCTTTGGCTTCAAGCTTCATATCCTCGGTTGGAACATAATAGCGGTCGATATCCGGATGCAGCCAACGACCGTGCAGATCAAAGTCTGTAAGCACATTGACGATCGGCAGATTCATGCCCGTCCGGCGCCGCAATGCAGGCAGGGCCAGCTGCGGGAAGGTGTGAATCACCAGATCCGGCTGCACATGCGCCAACGTCTCCTGCAGCTTGCGCATGCCAAAGGAATGCAGGACGCTGCCGAACGGAGATCTGGCCTGCATATCCTTTGTCAGGTTGTACACCCAGCCGTAAATTTGCGGGATCGTTTTAAAGCTCTGCATATATACGAATTTGGTCAACTCATTCAGCATCGGATGAGCCTCGGCCATCAGATCCAGCAGAACAACCTCGCAGCTGCCCCGCTTGCGGAGCGCGGCCTCAATTGCACGTGAAGCCTGATAATGCCCGTTGCCGTAGCTGGCGTACAAAATCAAAATTTTCGGCTTTGCGTTCGCCATGTTGATGCCCCCATTATTCAACCATCTGTTTTTCATTATACGCTCATGGTTCAGGTCCCGACAAAAACTCCTCATTATTGGGATACTTGGCCCGGATGATTTCGTTCGCACGCATGAGCAGATGCTCGTCTACGTATGATCCTTCATGCTGTGCTGCAGACAATGCGGGAGGATGGTGATCGGTACGCTGAGCATGGGGATATACTTGTCCACGACGCAGGTCCCCTTTTTCCCGCCAACTTCTGCGGATGGATGTATTATAGCCTGTTGAACCAGGATAAAAGTAATATTTCTGTAATGTTTGTATAACAGCTGCTTCCTTTAATATTGTGCTGATGTTTGTAAGGTATACTGCAATTAATTGCCTAAGCCATTTACCGCCGAAAGTCCGATGTATATTATATCCCCCTGTAGTACAGTACTAAGAAAAAATAGACAGAAAAATGTGGATTTACCCGGAAAATGAATCTGGCTCCTGAATATGATATAATGTGATTGAGATTCAGGCAGAATCCATTCGGGTAAGTCTAGTGTCAGGTATACGGCCATTTGGAACGTTCCCGACCTAAGCTGTATTCTACTTGCTACTTCAAATGTATATGACGTAATGACTTTGCAGCATTCTCTTCAACGAAGCATTTATTTCCAACGTTTTGGGAGGGAGTTAACATGGCAACGAAAGGTCATAACGAAGTAAAGGAAAGTCTGCGGGAGATGACTCGAATTTTCCGGCCAAAGGATCCCAAAAAGTTTGTAAAAGAGTATGTACGCAAGTACCGGATTACCGGAGGGTATGAAGAGGAGCTCACCCTTGTGGTTGAAAATGAGCTTGGTCGCCTGAATTCTTCTGTCTCTTGAGCCTTAAGTCACTGATACCCATATTCAGCGCATCGGCAACGCCGTTCTTTTCACGGTAACGTGGTAAGGAACGGCTTTTTTGTGTTTTCTGAGGAGGATTCATACACCCGGATGCTGGAATACTTAAGGTATGGTCGGGCCACAAAATACGGGACAGCGAGGAGAAGGGATAAAGCATGGGGAAGACGAAAAATGTTGTGATTGCAGGATAAGACATCTGTGAGAAAGGGGAATGAGGCATGAGCATGCTGCAGCTGGAACAGGTTGTGAAGCAGTATGGGGACAAGACGGCCGTCAACGGGGTGTCCCTGCAGGTGAACAGCGGTGAAATCTACGGTTTATTGGGGGGCAACGGCGCGGGCAAGACGACCACGATGCGCATGGTGCTGGGACTGATCTACCCGGATGGCGGACGCATTTTGTATGACGGCAAGCCGTACAACGCCGAGCTCCAGCACAGAATGGGTTATCTGCCGGAAGAGCGCGGATTGTATCCGAAGGTGAAGGTCAGCGAGCAGATTATCTACCTCGCCAGGCTGCGCGGCATGTCTGCCAAGGAAGCGGACCAAAGCCTGCGTTACTGGCTGGACCGTTTCGGTGTGCCGGAATATTACGATAAGAGGATCGAGGAGCTGTCCAAAGGTAATCAGCAGAAAATGGGCTTTATCGCCGCGGCTGTTCATCGTCCGCCGATCATGGTGCTGGATGAGGCTTTCAGCGGTCTGGACCCGGTCAATGTCGAGCTGTTGAAGGATACGGTCAAAGAGCTGCACGATCAGGGCACAGCCATTCTGTTCTCTACCCACCGGATGGAGCATGTGGAGGAGCTGTGCCGCAATATTACGATCCTGCACCGCTCCAACACGGTGGTACAAGGTGAAATCAAGGAAATTAAAGACCGTTATCCACGTGAAAAGGTCCGCCTTGTAACCTCCGGGGAGATCAGGGGGCTTGAGACGATTCCCGGTGTACGCAAAGTGGAGAAGCTTGAGAGCGGCTGGATGCTGTATATCGATAAAGAAGCGGCAGCACAGCGTATTTTGCAAACGGCCATGGCCCAGGGAGATGTTCTCCGCTTCGAGATTATGGAGCCTACGTTGAATGAAATTTTCATCAAGGAGGTTGGCGAAGCTCATGAATAAAATGGGAACGGTGATCGGCTTTACATTCCGGCAAAAAGCCCGGACCAAATCGTTTATATGGACCACTATTATATTGGCACTGCTGCTTACGATTGCTATGAATATTCCTTTTTTGATTTCCATCTTCAAGGGAGATGAGGCAGGGACAACGGGCGGGAAGCAACCGGTACAAGTCGGGCTGATTGCAAATGAGTACACAACAGCCGCCGAGGAGCTGGAGCAGTACAGTTTGACCCAGTCTGCCACCCCTGTCCAATGGACCCGCTATCCAGGCACCAATGACCATGGATTAAAAACCGCCATTGCAGATGAGAAGGTAAAAGGATACGTTGAACTGGTTAAGCCTGAAGGGGGAGGAATGTTCCCGCTGGTCCGTTATACTTCCGTGGACGACGAGCCTTCACAGGGGGTGATTTCGCTCCTGCAGTCGGGACTGCAGAAGGCCAAGGCCAAAGCTGTGGCAGGAGATACGCTGTCGCCGGAGCAGCTCGCACAGATCACCGAGCCGGTGGCTATCGACAGCAGGGAGGTCAGCAGCGCCGAAGCAGGCGGTACGGATGGCGCGGCGGCGGAAGCGGATGTCGGGGACATCAACTATGCCGTGATCTATGTGCTGATGATTCTGTTCTTCACATCGGCGATGATGACCGGCAATATGATCGCAGCTGAGGTCACAGCCGAGAAGAGCTCCCGTGTGATGGAAATTCTCATTACGAGCGTAGCACCTCTGACACAGATGTTCGGTAAAATCATCGGTATCTTTTTTGTCGGTTTGCTGCAAATTTTCGTATTTGGCCTCGTTGTGGCCGGGAATCTGATGCTGCCGCACAACGAGGCTATACTGGGCGGATTTGATATGAGGCTTGCAGATCTGAACTTTGAAATGCTGATTTACGGACTGATCTTCTATGTTTTGGGCTACTTTTTATATGGTGTGCTGTTTGCCGCAGTGGGTTCGATTGTTAGCCGCACGGAAGATCTGGGCCAAGCCGTGATGCCAATTACGATGCTGTCGCTGGTCGCGTTTTATATCGGTATCTTCAACATTGGAGCCTCGGATAACATGCTGGTGAAGGTGGCGAGCTACATCCCGTTCACATCGCCGACCGTCATGCTGCTGCGCATCGGGCTCGACCGCGCCGCCGCCTGGGAAATCTGGCTTTCACTCGTGCTGCTGGTGGTGGCGATCCTCTTCTTCGGTTGGATAGCGGCGAAGATATACCGGACCGGCGTGCTGATGTACGGCAAGCGTCCGACGATCAAGGAGCTGCGCAAGGCGATGAAGGCGTACAAAATATAAGTTGGATTTTTATATATGTATTTGTGTGTGCGTAATAGCTACAAGTCTTTGAGTCAAGGCTTATATCGCCTTATTTATAACCTGAGTGTATCTATGCAAGGTAAGAATATATTTAATTTTTGCAGTGGCTTCGAATACAATGAACGTAGAGTCAAGCGCGAGGTCACCGCGGCAGTAATAGATTTGTCCCGAATGTCATAGTTCGCGCTGCCGAGGTGGTGTTCACGCGTCATTCGAACTAAAATACAAGTTTTGCGGAGGGGATTCCATTGGGAAAACAATTTCCGGCCATGCTTCCCGAGCACATGGACTTTATTCGAAAGCAGCACCTGTTCTTTGTCGGTACGGCACCGATGTCGCGGGATGGGCATGTCAATCTGTCGCCGAAGGGATATGACAGTTTCCGGATTATGTCCGAGTCTAAGGTCGCGTATTTGGATTTGACCGGCAGCGGCAACGAGACCAGCGCCCATCTCGAAGAGAACGGTCGAATCACGATCATGTTCTGCGCATTTCAGGGGCCGCCGAACATCATGCGGTTGTACGGAACCGGAACCGTAATACTCCCGGAGGACAGCGAGTGGGAGGGGGTATACGGAATGTTCGATCCGCTGCCGGGAGTCCGGCAGATCATTGTGGTCGATATATATCAAGTCCAGACGTCCTGCGGTTATGCTGTTCCGTTCATGTCGTACGAAAAGGAGAGGGATACACTCAGGCGGTGGGCGGAGCAAAAAGGCGAAGAAGGCTTGCGCAGTTACAAGCAGGAAAAGAACATGAGCAGCCTTGACCGATTGCCGACGTCCCTAGGAAAACGAAACGTATAGGGACATAGTGAAGCCAAGATCCTAACAAATCTTCAATATTTAGTATCATACCATTATACGTGGCATATCCATAACTTTTGGGCTTGCGGTCAGCATCGATGTCAAACAGCAGCCTGGCAGGTGTGGGGCCTCCAGCTACTGAGAAGGTTGCCCGCAGCTTCATTTGCTCAACAGGTCATTTTTATGTTTCAGCAGGGTCATTTTTAAGGGGATGCCAAAGTCCCTGTAGCTACTTTACAATGCAGGCCTTAAAATGAGGGGGAAATGTTTTACCAGGGAAGGGATAAGTATGGAGCATAAGCGTTGGAGCCGAAAGATAGCCTCAATGATAAGAAATATGAAGTTTCAAAATAAATTAATGGCTGGTTACCTTTTGGCTTGTGTAATCCCGTTGATCGTTGTAAGCGTCATCATTTTTCGGCAGGCGGCAGTGGAATTGGAGAGCTCATCTGAGGAATTTGCTGCTTTGTACACGTCCCAGATCAGGATTTCGCTGAATAAATTCATTAAGGAATATGACCAGATCACCAAGTCCGTATTAGTTGATAACGAGATGATTTATAAACTTGGCGAAGAACGAAAGATGTCCATAGATGAATTGGTCCTCCAAAGAGTTACCGTACAGAAGCTGCTGATGCGTGTCGCCCTGCTGGAGCCGGAGATCAGCAGCTTAATGCTCATCAGCCGGGATAACAGTGTCTACCAGTACACCAATACGACAAGCAGAGTGAATGAAACCACACTCTTATCGCAGGAGTGGTTCAAGCGGATCCGCAGCTCAGACGATACGTTTTTTATAACCGGGCTGCATGATCGCATGTACTACGATGACAAAGGAGAGGGTGCCGTAGTTACCGTGGGAAGGGTGCTGCTCAATGCCGATGGCGCGTATGCTGGTGTGCTGCTTATTGATCTGGACCCCTTCATGCTGCTGCAGCTGGACAATGATTTTGTGCTGGCCCGTGACAAATATGGCATAAGTGTCGTCATAAGCAATCACCTTGGGGAAATCGTTTATCATTCCGAGGCGGCCAGCGGCCGGATGACCTGGACACAGCTGCTGGAATCAGGCAGGGATTACACGAAGGATGCCGGGAGTCCTGAGCGGATCATTTTATCCGAGCAGACCCAAGCAGGGGAGCTGTTCATCCGGACTGAAATCCCACGGTCGAAGCTGCTTCTGAGGATTAGCAAAATCCAGGCGGTTACCGTAGTAGTCATCCTGGTGAGCGGTCTGATTGTAACCCTGATCTCCATGGCATTAAGCTATCAGATCACGAAGCCGATCAAGGCGCTCCGCAAAAGTATGAGAAAGGCGGAAGATGGTCAATATGTGCCGATTCCGGATCATCCATCCAATGATGAGATAGGAGGCCTGGTCCAAAGCTATAACAAAATGATCGTCACGATTCGCACCTTGATTGAAGACGTATATATCGCTGAGATCAAGCAGCGCAAAGCCAAATTGCTGGCGCTTCAGAACCAGATCAATCCCCATATGCTGTACAATACATTGGAATCCATTCGAATGAAAGCGCTTGCCAAGGAAGATGAGGAAGTCGCCGATATGATCAAGATTCTGGCACGAATGTTTCGGCTGGTCTTGGGCAAGGAAGGCAGACAGCATTTGGTAAAGCATGAAGTGCAGTATACAGTGAATTATTTGCAGCTCCAGAACATCCGGTTCGATCATCGATTCAGGCTGCATATCAGGCTGCCCGAGGAAATTCAGCAGTGCAGCATCATTCCCTTGGTTTTACAGCCTATCGTGGAGAACAGCATTAACCATGGTTTTCAGGGTTACAGCCGACCGATGAATATTACCATTGAAGGCATGTACACGGAAGATGGAGGTATTGTCATCCGGATTACGGATGATGGAATCGGGATGCCGCCGGCCAGGCAAGCGGAGCTGTATTCCCTCCTGAAGGATGCAGAGACGGATAAGTACAGGCTGGAGCAAACGGATGAATTGGCGGAGAATGGATTAGGTCTCAAAAATATTGCTGAACGCATCAAGCTGCATTATGGGAACCAATATTACTTGTCTTTCTCCTCAGCTTATGGAATAGGCACGACGGTCGAAATTTATATCCCCAGCACTTGAATCAATCCTGTCTGAAACGAAACGGAAAGGGTGAGCTGAAATGAAAATGGTTATCGTGGATGACGAAAAAGGCATTGTGGACGGACTTCATAAGATGATCGGCCGTTACATTCCCGAATGTGAGATGATCGGTACAGCTTATAATGGTCTGGATGGATTCAAACTGATTCTGGAGCGGCAGCCGGACATTGTGATTACAGATATCCGCATGCCTCAGGCAGACGGTCTGGAGATGATCCGGATGCTGAAGGATGAGGCCTGTCATGCCAAATTTATTCTCTTGAGCGGGTATGCGGAGTTCGAATATGCCCGTAAAGGCATGCAATTGGGCGTTCAGTTCTACATCAACAAGCCGGTGGAAGAAGAGGAGCTGCAGGACTGTGTTTACAAGATGATGGAGGCCATCCGCTCTGAACGGGCCAGGCAGCAAGAGGTACACAACTTAAAGCAGCAGGTGCACAACCGGATGGTGGAGAGTGCATTTCGAGATCATATGGATGCTGGTGGCGATAACATTCCCCGAAAGAAGGATATTATTACGGAGATCAAGGAGTATGTGACGAAGCATTACAGCGAACCGATCAGCCTGGCGGATTTATCCGCCCGTTTCTTTATCAATCCGTATTATTTGAGCCAGCTGTTCAAACAAAAGACGGGGGAGACATATCTGAACTATTTGGCACAGACCCGGATCAATAAGGCAAAAGAGCTGCTCATCAGAACGGACTTGAAGGTCTATGAAATATGCCAGCAGGTCGGTTACTCTGATGCACAGCATTTTGCCCGCTTATTCGAGAAATTAACGGGATGCAGGCCAAGCGAGTACCGTAAAAACCCGCTCAGGGAATAATCATGATTCGTCCTTTCGCCGTTCTGCAGGCGGGAGGATTTTTTTGTATAGCTAAAAAATGGCCCGGTGAAAACTTAAAAACGTCCCTTTGTGCGTTTGGCTTCCCGAAAGTATAGTGAATGTAAGCGAATACATCAAGCGCACACAGGGGGGATCAAAATTGAAAAGCAGTTCTGCTCATCATTTAAAAGTTTTCTGGCCATTGTATGTGATGGCGCTGCCAGGGATTATTTTTCTCATGGTATTTAAATTCATTCCGCTGCTTGGTGCTGTCATCGCCTTCAAGGACTATTCGGTTTTCCAAGGGTTCATCGATAGTCCCTGGGTAGGTTTCAAACATTTTAGTACGCTGCTTCACCATCCGGACTTTGCCCGCGTGTTCGGCAATACACTCATGCTGGGATTTTTCAAGCTCTTCGTGATTTTCCCGGTGCCCGTTTTGCTGGCACTGATGATCAATGAGATTCGAAAATCGGTGTTGAAGAAAGGAATCCAGACCGCGCTGTACATTCCGCACTTTTTATCCTGGGTGATCGTTGGCGGTATTCTCTTCGATTTCTTTTCGTTAAGCGGTTTGTTCAACATGATCATCGGGTGGTTTAGTCAGGAAGCTGTGTTGGCCATGCAAGAAAGCGCATACTTTAGGCCTATTTACGTGCTTGCTTCGATATGGAGAGACGCCGGATGGGGAACGGTGGTGTATATGGCCGCCATTAGCGCGATCGATCCGCAGCTCTATGAATCGGCGATGATCGACGGTGCCTCCAAGCTCAGGCAAATCCGCCACATTACATTTCCGCTTCTTTTGCCTACCGTTCTGGTACTGTTCTTGCTCGAAATAGGCAATTTCCTCGATCTTGGCTTTGATCAAGTATACAATCTGCTCACTCCGATGACCTATAACGTAGGAGATATTCTGGATACGTATGTGTTCCGGACCGGCATTCAGCAGGGGCAGTACAGCTTTGCTACGGCGGTAGGGCTGTTTCAATCGGTGATTGGATTTATGATGGTGTACACCTTCAATAGGCTGTCGAAGAAAGTGTCGGATGGGGGGTTATGGTAGATATGCTTGAATCGAGAGGGGAAAAAGTATTCGTTACAGCAATCACCGTCTTTCTCATCCTGTTTTCTATCATAGCAATCATACCGCTCCTGTCCGTAATCGCGACCTCGTTCAGTTCCAAAAGTGCTGTGGACATGAACCTGGTAACATTATGGCCGAAGCAATTTACGTTTGACTCATGGAAGCACATTATCGACCGTCCCGACTTATGGAAATCGTTTTTCCTGACACTCGGCTCGACAGTAATCGGAACGGTATTGGCACTTTTGATGACCGCCTTGTTCGCATACCCGCTGTCGAAATCCGAGTTCCGCTGGGGCTCTGTCATTATGGTGGGTGTTGTGATTGCCATGATCTTCAAAGCGCCTATCGTGCCATACTTCCTGACGGTCCGCAGTATCGGCCTTTATGATAATCCGCTAGTTTTGGTCGTGCCGCATATTTTGAATCCATTCAATTTAATCATCATGAGAACCTTCTTCAAGCAATTCTCCAAGGAATTGGAGGAAGCGGCCTTGCTTGAGGGCTGCGGATATTTCCGCATGCTGTTCCAATTTGTGCTTCCACTGTCCAAGGCCGTACTGGCAACCCTTGCTTTATTTTATGGTGTGGTGTTGTGGAACCAATTTCAGCATCCGCTTTTTTTCCTGCAGGATCCTAACTGGTTTCCGCTGCAGATCAAGATCCGGCAGTTCATCACCGACGATAACGTCATTATGGCTGGTGCCGCATCAACGTCTAACCTTAACTATAACGAGCGGACCTTAAGAGCGGCGACCGTTATTTTTGCCATCATTCCAATTATTTTGGTGTATCCGTTCCTGCAGAAATATTTTGTCAAAGGAGCCATGATCGGCTCCGTTAAAGGGTGAAGGGGGAGAAAAGATGAATTTCAAAAAGATTGGATTATTATTAACGGCAGGTATCCTTGCAATTACTACTGTAAGCGGTTGCAGCGGATCCGGAGGCTCATCAGCTGCTGACCAGAATGAGTCCTCTGACGGAGTTGTCGATATTGAAGTGTGGGGAACGAACATCGGTTATCAGCCGGTCACCAAAGGCAGCAAGCTGTATGAATTTTATAAGGAAAAGCTTGGTGTGGGTGTTATCCATCCGTATGTGGAATGGAACGGGGGGACCAACTACCTGAATCAGTTAAATCTGAAAATCGCCGCTAATGAAATGCCGGATATGTTCATACCCCAGCAGGGCATTGAAGACAATTTGGCTAAAAACGGTGCGATCGCCGACCTGACAGAACTGCTGCCAAAATATGCACCCAATGTATTGAAGGCCATCCCGGAAGATATGTGGAAGGTGGTCAAGGCGAACGACCCTACCGGTCAGGGAAGAATCTATTATATCCCCGGTGTGGTGGAATACGGAAGATACGCCGGCATGATCCGCCAGGATTGGCTCGACAAGGTGGGTCTGCCGATGCCGAAGACCCAGGATGAATACGTAAAGGTGCTGGAGGCATTCCGGGATCAGGACCCCAACGGCAACGGACAGAAGGATGAGCTCCCAACAGGTGGCCGGGAACAGGCACGCTGGATGGATCATTTGTTTGCCATGTACGGGGTTGCCATGTTCGAAGGTTATCCGGAATGGGACATCTACGATGGCGAGCTGACTTATTCCGCAGTGACTCCGAATATGAAAGCGGCTTTGGAGTTCATCGCCAAGCTGTACAAGGAAGGCTTAATAGACAAGGAATCGCTGTTAAACACAAAGGATAAGTGGGACGGAAAGATATATTCGAATAAGGTAGGCAACTATTTCCATTGGGTAGAACACGGGAACCTGGTTTTTGAAAATTTGTATAAAAACACTAGTGTGAAGGCTGAATTCGAAGTACTTCCCATCCCGGAAGTGCCGGGTTATAAAGGCTTCTACACGATGAAAAAATTTGCTCCTCCTCAATGGGTTGTCAAGAATAATAAGGATGAGATAAAGCTGATGGCCACCCTGAAGCTGCTGAACAATATGTATGATAAGAAAAATTGGAAGGATCTGTTCCTTGGTGTGGAAGGCATGCACCATACGATGAAGGACGGCAAAGCCGTCAAGCTTCCTGATGACAAGAGCACTCAGGAGAATCTGATTCTTAATCCAGTTACGAGCGTTTCGACACTGGATATGATGATTGATCTCACCAATAGCAGCGCATCGGAAGACAATAAGTGGGCCATTGATCAGGTCACCCGGAATATGAAGGAAGCTCAGAAGTACGCCAAAGAAATAGCAGGTGACGGTCTGCCGGCCAGTGTGTATGAAGGCTTCCCGGACATTAACAATCGTACGCTGTACGTGGAATATGCCACCAAGATTATCCTCGGGCAGTATCCGATCAGTAAGTTCGACGAATTCGTCGACAAGTGGAATCAAACGGGGGGTGAAGAAGTTACGAAGCGTGCCAGGGAATGGCATGAGAAAGTGAAGAAGGGGCAATCATGAGAAATCGTCTAATGGAAGTGCTTGCGGGTCAAGAACAAAATTATATTCTTCCTTTTCTCTGGCAGCATGGCGAGGAAGAACAGGCGATTCGGGGAGAGATGGCTCGTGTGCATGAAGCCGGAATCGGGGCCGTTTGCGTGGAGTCCCGCCCCCATCCGGACTTTCTCGGACCGAAATGGTGGACGGATATGGATATTATTATGGAGGAAGCCCAGGCGCGCGGCATGAAGGTATGGATTCTTGATGACGATCATTTTCCAACAGGACATGCGGGAGGCAAGGTGAAGGAGGCTCCGGAAGAGCTTCATCGGTTGTTTTTGGGTGAACGTTATATCGATACCCTCGGTCCTGCCAAGGGAGCATCTCTGTTGCTGGATACCTTACTGATGTGCGGGCTTCGGCCGACCATCTCGCATAGCCAAAACGCGAGTGGCAAAAACAAGCTGATTTCAGTTGTCGCGGTACGCCGTAATCCATCCAATGGAGCATTGCTCAGTGACTGTATCGACATCACTGAACTTGTACATGACGGTATCCTTTATTGGGATATCCCTGAAGGCTATTGGCGAGTATTTATTATTTCAGAAAATAAGCATGGCGGCAGTAAAGAGCAGAAGGATTATTTGAACCCGCTGGATCGGGATTCCGTTCGTATTTTGCTTGATACGGTATATGAAGCTTTTTACGAACGGTACAAAGTGGATTTCGGAAAGACATTTGCCGGTTTCTTTTCAGATGAACCCGGATTTTACAATGATGAGAAAACCTTTGACTTCAATTCTAAACCCGGAAAACAGGGAGTGACGCTTCCGTGGAGCCGGGAGATGCCAGCTTTGCTTGAACAGGCGTTAGGTACGGACTTTCGTAAGCTTTTATATCTTCTCTGGCAGGATGTTGGAGAACAGTCGAATATCGTGCGGTACGCCTATATGGATATTGTCAGCAAGCTCTACGCGGAAAACTTCTGCAGCCAAATCGGAGCATGGTGCAGAGCCCGCGGGGTAGAATACATCGGGCATGTACTGGAGGACAACAATGTTCATGCAAGGCTTGGCCCCGGCGCCGGACATTTCTTCCGCTCGCTCTGGGGGCAAGATATGTCGGGCATCGACGTGGTGCTGTGGCAGATCGTTCCCGGCTTCGATGAATTGTCTTTCCGCCAACCAACGGGAGAGACGGACAGCGAATTCTTTCACTATGGCCTCGGCAAGCTTGGTGTGTCTCTTGGACATATCGATCCGAAAAAACAAGGCCGGACGATGTGTGAAGTGTATGGGGCATATGGCTGGACGGAAGGCCTGAAGCTGATGAAATGGCTCACAGACCATATGCTCGTTCGGGGTGTCAATTATTTTGTACCGCATGCCTTTACCCAAAAAGCTTTTCCGGATCCGGATTGTCCACCACATATGTATGCGAGCGGGAAAAATCCACAGTACCGTTACTACAAGCATTTAAATCGCTATATCAATCGGATTAGTCACCTGATTTCGGGCGGAAGGCATGTGGCGACCGCAGCCGTTCTATATCACGCTGAAGCCGAATGGTCCGGGGAGGCGATGTATTTTCATAAGCCCATGAAGAAATTGATGCAGCATCAGATCGACTGTGACGTTCTTCCTGTTGATGTTCTTTTGGAAACAGCCAGCGTGAAAGACAACAAGCTGTATGTAAATCAGGAGGATTACGAGTGTCTGATCGTGCCTTATGCAGAAGCTCTTCCTGCGTCGATGGTGCGGCGGTTGGTCCAGTTTGCCGAACAGGGATTACCCGTCCGTTTTGTTGACGGGCTGCCTGTACGATCGAGCGAGGGCATGGATGTTTCTGACGAGCTGTCTTGTCTTGCCGGTCACCTGAATGTGAAGGTGACTACCCTAGACAAACTGGCACAAGAACTGATTGTAGATGGACATTACGATATTGACGTCGAAACATATGAACCATACCTTCGAAACTATCACTATCTTCATGACGATTTGGATGTTTTTATGTTCTTTAATGAACACCCTCACCGAATCATCCGCACGAAGATTGTATTACCCGTCGAAGATGGTGTATATGCTTATGATGCCTTTCAGAATCAGTTGACCCAATTGAATGTGAACAGGGAGAGGGACAGGAATGCTGTTGAGCTTATTCTTCATCCCTATGATTCCATCGTACTGCTCCATGGAGATGTTATTAAAGGTTTTGCTGCTCTGCCGCAGCTTATTTTAAGGTCGGTTCTTGAGCTTCAAGGCGAATGGACTGTTTGTACCGCAGATGCCGAACATTATCCTCATTTCACGGAATGGGGAAAACTGACGGCCTTAACGAACATGAGTGGTCCTGATGAATTGCCACGGTTTACTGGCACTTTTCGTTATGAAACGGAATTTGAATGGAACGAATCCGCGAACCAGGCACTGCTGGATTTGGGTAAGGTCTATGAAACGGCAGAGGTATGGTTAAACGGCGAGCCAATAGGTGTCCGCATTTGTCCGCCTTACCACCTGGAGATCAACGGTCTGTTAAAGAAAGGCAAAAACAAGCTGGTCATCGAGGTTACAAATACACTGGTGAAAGATCAGCGTGACTTCTTGTCGTCCTTTGCACAGCAGGAACCAAGCGGACTTATCGGCCCGGTCCGGGTAATAAGCACCATGATGTCCAAAGCTTGAAAGCCATCGAACTTAGTTATGCCCAGGCTATTCCAAGGGTTGACGCATCTAAAGGGATTCGATATCCCAAAGAGGGGCCTGCTGCTCTGTTTGAGCCTACAACCCGAGCTTCTGGCCCTTCTCCAGACGCCGGATCTGCTGCTCACCAGTGTCTGCCAGCTCGCGAAATTGATCAATCGTCTGCCGCATACGCGGAAGCGCCTCCTGCTTATAGGTGCTGATCGAGTCGAGCGCTGCCAGAACATCGCTGAAGGCCTGCTTCATCGTGTCTACGGAAATGCTGGCCTCCAGCGCCTGCTTCTGAATGTCTGCCCCCTGGTTTTTGAGCAGCCGGGAGGTGCCGGAGATCAGATTATTAGTCGTCTGATTCAGCAGCTCAATCTTCTTGAGCACAATCTTCTGATTATAAAGCGCGCTGGCTACGGTAACGGCGATCTTCAAGGCAGACACCGTTACGTTCTTTGCACGATCGACCCCGCGAATCAGTTCCTTGTTATTGCGGATAACCACTTCAATGGCCATGATTCCCTGTTGATTGACGACCAGCATCTGCTGCAAATCCATGACCCGCTGCCGGAGAGGGAACAGCACCTCTTCGGTAATGAAGCGGATTTTCTCAGGATCCTC
This sequence comes from Paenibacillus enshidis, assembly GCF_042136365.1. NCBI lineage: Bacteria > Bacillati > Bacillota > Bacilli > Caryophanales > Paenibacillaceae > Paenibacillus > Paenibacillus enshidis. The sequence goes on from NZ_JBHHMI010000020.1 coordinate 53,051, forward strand.
GTCACGCAGCTTGGCTGCTTCAATTTGCGCATCTATGGACTCATCCATCAGCATGCCAAGCTGAATTTCCTTCTGCAATCTCTTGGTCAGCTCACGCAAGCTCTGCTGCTCAATCTCCAGCGTTGTATTATCATTCTTCAGGATAGCTCTGCCCTTATTCAGCGAATTCACGATATCCCCGATTACGGAATCGGCTCGTTCGAATTTCAGAAAGTAAGCGCGAAGCGGGTTGAACAATTTACCGAGCAGGCCTTTTTTCGCAAAATCAATGATACTCGGATCCAAATCCTTGAGCTGAATATGCAGCTCTGTCAAATCCTTGGCCACCTGACCGCCTTCGTCTCCGGTCTTGGACAAATGTCCGACAGACACCTGAAGCAGGGCGTTTTTCTTCGAGGAGGATCCCATCGTATTCAACCCGAAGCTCTCAATGGATTTCATAATTTCGCGGCGTTTATCCAGCGAATCCATGTCCAGTGTCATGATCATCTCTACATTGGATTTCGCCACAGCCTGCAGCTCGGCGACTTCGGCCGGAACAGGCTTCGTTTCTTCCTCAATCACTGCTTGAATCTCTTGTTCACTTGGGATTTCCATAGTAAATGATGACATATTAACTCCCCCTTATAAGCGTACGGACCTGCTCCCGATCATCAGACGGCGGATAGGTTGTTATGCAATTACATCTGCACGTTAAACAGATTGCCGATCTTGTAAACTACATCGTCGGTGTCTGCATTGATGCTGGCAGCCTCGTTAATACTGGAAATCGTTTGCAGAGCGTCAAGATTCGCATTGTATCCGATCGTATAAATCGGAATCTTGTAGGCTTCGATCAGCTCACGGATTTCCCGCAGTGAATGACCTTCATTCGTCTCTCCGTCACTTAATACGAACAGGAGTGGTTTGACATTCGGATTCGATACCATGTAGTCCTCCAGCATCTTCAGACCGACTACAACACCATTGAGGGTCGCTGTCCCACCTCCTGCGGAAAGACTGCCTACCGAGCCTGCGAACATCGATTGCTGGTTGGTATCATATTTGGCAATCGGCAGCTGTATGGTCACATCACTTGAATAGGAGACAAGACCGATACTGTTATCAGCCCCCAGATATTTCTGTCCTTGAATGAGAGATTCCCTTAACCGGTTCAGGGGTTCTCCATCCATACTTCCTGACACGTCCGTCACGAATACGGCGGCAATGGGGCGACCGCTGTTTTTCTTCTCTTTCCATACCTTCTGGGCAGCAAGCAGTGTACTGCCATCGATCCCGTCCAACTCTGAAGTATAATCCTGGAGACCGTTAAATCCGAATTTCTCCGCAGACTTCTGATATTTTGCCTGGGTCACGAATTCTCCGAATTTGCGGAGAATATCCTTCTTCTGCTTCGGCAGGTCCCCCAGAGCATACAGGGGACTGTCATGTCTTGAGCCAAACGGCGTAAATACATAGCTACCCTGCAGCTCCGGTGTGTTCACGAAGGTCTGGTACTCAAGCACAAAAGCATCCAGCCGTCCGGACTGGGCCGCTTCCCTCATTTGCAGCGTAGTCGAGGCAGTGAACGGAACGTTCGCCTGGAACTGCTCAAAGCGCTGTACAGCCTCCGGGCCGAGCGGCTTGGAGCTATCAAAGGAATTCAGGGCTGTAATAAGAAAATTCAAACCAGTGGAGCTGGCGAACGGATCGGTATAACCCATGGCCAGTTCATTTTTGTCAATGGCTTCGATGACGGTCTTCACATTTACGTCTCCATAGCTGGTTTTCAGACTGTCATACTTATTTTTGGAAATCACGATTCCGGGCACATTGCCGACAAGACGCTTGGTAATCAGTTCTGTCTTTACATTGCTGGCCTTGACCATGGCTCCCCACAATTCATTGGAAGGCGTAAAGCCGCCGGGCACGTACTTGCCTGATTTGATATAATCCGTAGCTGTCCCTGATGCGATATTGCGGATCTTTACGGAGATCGGCTTGCCGTTCACCGTGATCCTGGCCTTATTGAAGTCCTTCGCTGCTTCAGTCAGCCATCCGTCGACTCCGCTGCCGGATTTCTCGGTTGAGGAGAAGATTTCAACATACTGCGGCGTTGTATTCTCCACAGCCACTGCAAACTTGGATGTATCCGGCAGGGAGTCCGCAAGGTTCACCGGGTCCAGATCGATCTGTCCTTTAATCGGCTCAGCAACGGAGGGGGCAATATCGGTGTACAATTTGTTCAGCTTGCGCGAGGCCTGCTCCATACTTAACTGTGTATCCGTTTTTCCACTAATACTATTGAAAAAAGATATTCCGAAATATACCAGTCCGAACACGAGTACCAGCAAGAGGCCGGATACCAAAAAGAACTTGCTTCGCTTGGTCATGCTTGACCCTCCTTAATCTCTATATAGTTTGGTTTGCTTGATCAGAAGATCAATCTCCTTCATGCAAGGCATTTGTTCGATGTCCCCTTCCTCGAAGCTGTCCAGGCGTGAGATTTCAAGCATGAGCTGGTCCAACTTGAGCAAAATCTCCTCATTCGTATTCAGCGAGGTTTTGAGATAAGTCAAATAATCGCTGTAGACCTTGTTCTTCTTCTGAATCATCTCTGGTGAGAGGCCCTTGGGTCTGTTATTCATCATGCTGCCGTACTCGGCCTTGTCAAAGACATGCAGGCGATTCAGAATACTCCGGACATTCAAATACAGCAGCTTCTCCACCTCCTGAGCCACCGAAGCGAACTTCTTGTAGCTCATCTCCCCGGCTTCAAAACGGTGGTTCAGAACATTCAGGAAGGCTTCACGCTTCTTCTTCATCCGCTCCAATTGCGAAATGACAAGTGTAACGTCCTCTTCCAGAGCTTTAATGCTCTTATAGTAGTTCAGCGCTTTCAGGTAGTCCTCATGTGTCTCTATTGTTTTGACTGGTACCGCTGCAGGAGGTTTGAAGAAGGTCATATAGCAACCGTATAGGAGCACCAGAATATTCGCCACCACCCAGGTTACCGTAAACGCGATCCCCAATGGGCTTGTCTGAGCTCCTAGGTCAATCCACCCAGGCATGAACAGAAGGATATTCAAGAGGACCACAATGAAGATCAGTCCCAGTAGGTTTATGTATTTATTTCTGCTTAGTTTCACAAGCCTGCCTCCATTCAAACGTCTTCCAACGTGGACATACGCTCCTGCACATTTATCTCACCCCATTGTACTATAAAGTTCGTCTATAAAATGGAAATATGTGGATAATGATGGGCCGATGCTGAAATACCGGAAGGGGGGAGTTTGTTAGTACGTTATACGCATCCAAGAAAGCATACGTGTCATTTTACTTGTTTACAGAAAGGTTGGGGCATTCTCATCAGCGTCTGGAGCGGCATCGGGTACAGTGCTGTCATTCTACCGGCCGGATTGCAGGAAAAATCGAGTTCCTGTTACGAAGCAGCCGCGATCGACGGGGCAGGAAAAATACGCGAGTTGTTTCGGATAACACTTCCTTTACTTACGCTCAGTTTGCTATTTGTCGTCATGATGTCATTCATTAATTCATTTCAAATTTTTGATCTCATATACATTATTGTGGGAAAGCAGGATTCCAGCGTTATTTCATTGAAGGTATTGCGATGAGCGGCATTAAAGGATAATACAGGCAACAAAGGCTGAGCGACAAAGGAGATGGGGTTGTGATCAAGGTTGTGCTGATTGGCGCAGGAACGATGGGCAGTACACATGCCCATGCGTATGGACAGATGGAAGGCGTGCAAGTGGCAGGAGTGGTCGATATCCAGGCGGACCGGGCGCAGTCACTGGCAGATGAGGTGCATGCCCAAGCGTTTGCTTCTTACGAGGAAGCCATGTCTGCTCTGGAAGATGTCGATGTGGTGGATGTGTGCCTGCCTACTTATCTTCATAAATCCTATGTGCTTCAGGCTGCACAGGCGGGCAAGCATGTCATCTGCGAAAAACCGCTTGCACGTCATCTTGCGGATGCGGAAGAAATGATTGCGGTATGCAAGCAGCACGGAGTGAAGCTGTTTGTCGGGCATGTGCTGCGTTTCTTCCCTGAATATGTGCAGGCCAGGGCCATTGTAGAAGCAGGTGATCTTGGGGAGATCGGTGTCGTGAGGACTTCCCGGGGCGGCGCTTTTCCGCGGGCGTGGAACAATTGGTATGCAGACTATTCGTTAAGCGGCGGGCTGACGCTTGATATGATCATTCATGATTTCGATTATTTGCGCTGGTGCTTCGGCGAGGTTGACAGGGTATATGCCAAAAGTTTGCGCGGACGTGTATATGGGCAGACCGATTATGCGCTCGTCACACTGCGCTTCCAGAGCGGAATCATTGCGCATGTCGAAGGGACATGGGCGCATGAATCGTTTGCCATGAGTTTTGAAATCGCGGGGAAAAATGGGGTTCTTCATTTCGACAGTGCCCGAGATAACCCGATTACAGCCGTTAGCCGTAATGAGGTGCAGGGCGGACCGGGGGTCGCCGTACCGGAAAGCCCGCTTTGTGAAGGGACTTATTATCGTGAGCTGAAGCATTTCATGGATTGTATAACGACAGGATGCGAGCCGCAGATCACGGCGGAAGACGGCCTGGAAGCGCTGCGCATCTCGCTGGCCGCACTGGAGTCTATGGAAACGGGCAAACCTGTCACACTGATTCATAAAACTTCCGCACTGCAACATTAATCCTGAGGAGGCTGGACGATGAAGATCGGAATCATCAGTTTTGCGCATATGCATGCCTACAGTTATGCATCAGCATTAAAAAAGTTGAACGACGCCGTCCTTGCGGGCATTGCCGATGACGATGCTGCGCGTGGCGGGCCATTTGCCGAAACGTTCGATACGCAGTTTTACACCGATTACCGTGAGCTGCTGGAGCAGGATATCGAGGGTGTCATTGTAACGTCGGAAAATGTGAATCACAAAGAGCATGTCATCGCCGCTGCCAAGGCCGGCAAGCATGTGCTGTGTGAGAAGCCGCTGTCCACGAGTGTGAAGGATGCTGTCGAGATGATTGAAGCGTGCCGGCAGCATGGCGTCATACTGCAGACGGCTTTTCCGGTACGCTATAACTCCAGCATGGTAAGGGTGAAAGAAATGATCGATGAAGGCAGGATTGGACGCATCCTCGCTATGAGAGGCACAAACCGCGGACAAAATCCGGGAGGGTGGTTCGTGGAACATGCCTTGTCCGGCGGCGGGGCGGTCATGGACCATACCGTACATGTCGTCGACATTATGCGCTGGCTCACTGGATGTGAGGTTCGGGAGGTGTATGCGGAGATCGACAGCCATTTTTCCGATACCCCGATTGACGATTGCGGCATTCTGACGATGGAATTCGAGCACGGAATATTCGCTACGCTCGACTGCAGTTGGTCACGCAACAAAACTTTTCCAACCTGGGGAGATGTTACGCTGGAAATTGTCGGCTCTGAAGGAACGTTAAGCATTGATGCCCTGGACCAGAAGCTGCATGTGCATACCGATCAGCATGGATACCGGCACTCGTTCTGGGGTGACGATATGGATGAAGGACTTATCGCCAGCTTTGTCCGTGCCATCCGAGAGGGCAAAGCACCGATCACCGGAGAGGACGGTATGAGAGCCGTGGAGGTGGCGCTCGCCGCTTATCAATCCGCAAGGATTAAGGAACCAGTCGCTACCGGGCTGTAAGCAGCCGATTCTCACTTGTGGCGTTGTCATGGGTGAATCGGTGTGTAAAAGGGACTTGCACGGATTACGTGTAAGTCCCTTTTTTGTGTGGGTACAATGAAAAGCTTTGCGATTTTATGGCAGCTTTTCGAATTTATTATCCTGGGCATCGATTAACGCCAGCTTGTAATTGAGTTTTTCCAGCGTCTTCAGGAGAAGTGAGATTTGTTCCTCGACTTTGCTTTTCTGATGTGCCAGCATGATTCTTCTTTCCGGCAGTGTACTATCCCCGCTTTTATAAAGCTCCACATATTGTTTTATTTCTGCCAAAGGCAGACCTGTTGAACGCAGGGCTTGTACCATCTCTATACAATCGAGGTAGTGTTCATTAAACATGCGTACCCCGTTCGCATTTCGTTCAACAACCGGCAGCACGCCTTCTTTCTCATAAAAACGCAGGGTGTACGGAGAAATACCCATTTTTCGCGAAATTTCCTTAACCGTATAAGTCATAAGGTATCATTCACCGCCTGTCGGGGGATCAGAGCCTGGCAGCGGAATATCCCGAACGGATCTTCGTAACAGAGCTTGATGTTACCAATCCAGCCAGCATCGAGGCGGCGATTGCGGCAGGGGCTGCCCGGTTCGGCCGGATCGACACCGTTGTGAACAACGCTGGCGTCAGCATCGTCTCGATTTTCGAAGCGACCCCGATGGATGTCATCCGCGGGATTTTCGAGACCAATGTTTTTGGTGTCATGAACGTCATGAGGGCGATCACACCCTATTTTCGCGAGCAAGGCAGCGGGGCCATCGTGAATATCAGTTCAAGCGTCGGTTTTGCGGCAACTCCACTTTTGTCCGTTTATGTCGCGTCCAAACATGCAATCGAAGGGTTGACGGAATCGCTTTCGTATGAACTTGAATCGCAAAATATTTCCGTCAAGCTGGTGGAACCGGGAGCCATTCGAACCACGAGCTTTACCTCGAACACCATGTCTGCATCCCAGGATATGTCCATTCCGGCTTCATACCAATCATACTTTGATCATATGATGAACGCCATGATGAACTATCCGTTTGAAAATGCGGATGAGAAGCAGGTTGCGGAGCAGGTTTACAGCGCCGCCTGCGACGAGTCGGACCGGCTGCGTTATCTCGCAGGCCCGGACGCGGAAGAAATGGCTGAACTGAGATTTGCCCAGTCGGAAGAAAAATACTTGACTGTCATGAGGAAGCTGATGGGACAAGCAGCCTGGCGAAATAACCAAGACCAGGACTAATCCTTTCAAGCTTGATCACGAGTTCTCACAAACTTGTCACTTTAGCTTTGATCATTTTAATGATTACACTGTTAACAGAAAAAGGATGGTTGGTTATGGAAGAAAAGCTGCACCCTGAACTTAAAGAATTATTTTCAGTTTTGCCGAAAGTCATGTATACATACACATGTGTTGGTGACCTGGATCCATTTCGTGATGAAATCATCGATTATGTATTAAGGCTAACGCAGGCTGGTGTGCCAACAGAGTTTCATTTATATCCTGGATGTTTTCACGGCTTTGAAGAATACGCCCCTGCTGCCGAAATCAGCCAGAGATTTGTAAAAGAATATAAAGAGGCTTTAAAGCGAGCCTTACACCAATGAGAGGTTACTGAAGCAAAAACCGGATTCATATTCGAATCCGGTTTTCTTGATGCGCTGATCAATTAAGCCAGTCTCACTTTAAAATCCTGATAGCCAAATTCACGCACCACTTGGCAATCACCGTCTTTATGCTTTACTGCAATGGCCGGCAAGGCCATGCCGTTGAAGGTGTTGGTTTTCACCATGGAGTAAATCGCCATGTCGCCAAAAACCAATCTGTCGCCGCTCTTTAATGGCTGGTCGAAGGAATAATCTCCAATCACATCACCGGTCAGACAGGTTTGCCCGCCCAGGCGATAGGTGAATGGCTTCTCGCCAGGCTCACCTGAACCAAAGAGGGGAGGACGATAGGGCATTTCCAACACATCAGGCATATGGCAGGTGGCCGAGGTGTCCAGAATGGCAATCTCGATTCCGTTTTTATGAAGATCAAGCACCGATGTGATCAGATAACCTGCGTTAAGCGCAACGGCTTCTCCCGGCTCAAGATAGACTTCCAGACCGTATTTCTCCTGCATACGCTTAATGCAAGCTTCCAGTCTCGGGATATCATAATCTTCTCTTGTGATATGGTGGCCGCCGCCAAAATTGATCCATTCCATTTGCGGCAGCCATTGTCCGAACCTGGCTTCCACTGCGTTCAACGTGGTCTCCAGATCGTCGGAGTTTTGCTGGCAAAGGGTATGAAAGTGCAGTCCTGATACACCCTCCAGCAACTCCGAACGGAAATCCTCGCTCTTCACACCAAAGCGGGAGCCTGGCGAGCATGGATCATAGATTTCATGCCCCTCTTGCGTGGAGCATTCAGGATTGATGCGCAAGCCCACTTTTCTGCCGGCCTGCAGGGCTTTGTCTTTGAACTTTTCCAGCTGTGAGAAGGAATTGAAGATGATATGATCGCAAATGGATATAATTTCATCAATTTCATCCTCACGGTAAGCAGGGGCAAAGACATGGTTTTCTTTGCCCATTTCCTCATAACCCAGACGTGCTTCGAATAAACCGCTCGCGGTTGTGCCGCTCAAATATTTTCCGATGAGGGGGTACATGGTTGTCATGGAAAACGCTTTTTGCGCCAGCACAATCTTCGCTCCTGTACGCTGCATAACACCATTCAGGATTTTCAGATTTTTTTCGATAAGCTCTTCATCAACAACATAACATGGTGTAGGCAGTTCTTCGAATCGCATTTTAGCGAACAAGCTCCGATTCTTTTTCTTCTGCAGGCAGTTCGTCAACCAGCACCGGATTAAAGTCTTCTACCCACGGAAGTCCCCATTTGTTCAACTCTTCCATGAATGGATCCGGATCAAATTCTTCGATATTGAATACGCCCGGCTTATTCCACTTGCCAGTCAGGACCATTGCAGCGCCGATCATGGCAGGAACGCCAGTTGTATAAGAGATCGCTTGGGAGCCCACTTCTTTATAGCACTCCTGGTGGTCACAAATGTTATACACGTAGTAGGTTTTGTCTTTGCCGTCCTTTTTCCCTTTGAAGATACAGCCGATGTTTGTTTTTCCGACCGTACGTGGTCCAAGGGAAGCCGGATCAGGAAGTACAGCCTTCAGGAATTGCAGCGGAATGATTTGTTTGCCTTCGAATTCGATGGGCTCGATGGAAGTCATTCCTACGTTTTCAAGTGCCTTCAGATGTGTCAGATAGCTTTGGCCGAAGGTCATGAAGAACCGGATGCGCTTCAGTCCAGGGATGTTTTTGGCAAGGGATTCAAGCTCCTCATGGTACAGCAGGTACATGTCTTTTTCGCCGACTTCAGCGAAGTTGTACTCACGCTTGATTTCCATCGGCTTCGTTTCGATCCATTCACCATTCTCCCAATATCTTCCGTTCGCAGAAACCTCGCGGATATTGATTTCAGGGTTGAAGTTGGTAGCAAACGGATAGCCATGATCACCGCCGTTGCAGTCCAGGATGTCGATATATTCGATTTCGTCAAAATAATGCTTCAGCGCGTAAGCGGAGAATACACCTGTTACGCCAGGGTCAAAGCCGCTGCCCAGCAGGGCCGTGATTCCAGCTTGCTCGAAGCGCTCTTTGTACTCCCATTGCCATTTGTATTCAAATTTTGCCGTATCTTCAGGCTCGTAGTTTGCTGTATCCATGTAGTGTGTTTTTGTGGCAAGGCAAGCATCCATGATGGTCAAATCCTGGTAAGGCAGGGCCAGGTTCATGACGATATCCGGCTTCACTTCGTTAATCAAGGCAACCAGTTCATCCACGTTGTTAGCGTCCACCTGTGCAGTGGTAATTTTCGTTTTGCCGCCGTCCAGCTTCGCTTTCAGCTCGTCACATTTGGATTTTGTACGGCTGGCGATGCAGATTTCTTCAAATACTTCACTGTTTTGAACACATTTGTGAACCGCTACTGATGCTACGCCCCCGGCGCCGATAATAAGTGCTTTTGCCATTTCTCAATCCCCTAACTGTAATAGATTTGTTTAAAGCGGAATTCCATAACCATCGATACCAACGTGCGATCCGCACCTGCAATTTTTGACAACAAAAAAAGCAAGTGCAAAAACGCATCACTTGCGCATCACACTTGCTTCGATATAATCATTCATATTAAAAAAGCACAGGGTAACCCCGTAACAAAAGTATTCCGTATCCATGCATCATAAAAGCAGGACTTTTGTTAGAAAGCTTCTTAATATTCGGAATATATCAATAAAGGATCAGAGTCTATATAGCAAATAATTACTTTTACCACTCTTATTGATCGTTTCACAAGTTGATGTGCATATGCACTGGTTGTAAAGTAACCAACTTATAAAATTTGAGCTTTTAACTCAATCAATAAGGCAACAAAGTTGCCAATCGGCATTTGACCCGGCTGTCCGTATGGCCTTAACATCCTTAAGGAGTGGTCAAAAATTATCTGCTTGGAAAGATCCCGGATATTCAGAATATCAGCTTTCCAAATTTCATGCACTTCATATATTATCACATTCATTTGAGATTGCAACAAAAAATATTTGGATACCCAAGCATAATAACAGGGACGAGCATAGATTACTAAGAGATTCAACACAGTATCTAAGAGGGGGAGATGTAATGCGCAAGAAAAATATTCGTAGCTGCCAGGCCCCGCAGAACATTACTCTGGTTCAACGTCTGCAGCCGCTTGTGGGGCGGACGGTTACGGTGTTCCAGCCCGGACCTCTGTGGCTAACTAAGACGACAGGCAAGCTCACTAACGTGACCAAGTCCTCGTTTACAGTCGGAACCACGGTAGTCGCGGTCCCAACCTTCTTCTTTATCGTCCTGAACGAACGGGTTAAACGGACGAAGCCTTTTGAATTGATTGCCATCGCGGAAGGTATGGGCGAATTGCGGGGGTCTTTAATTCAGGTCGGTCGGGATTTCGTCGAGTTTATGCAGACTCCGGGCCGGAGTGTGCCTACTCTTTTTCCGTTAAATAAGTTTACAGAAGTGTTTTGGGAAGACGAGGAGGAGTAAGAATTCAACCAATCCGCGTGAAGGGCCATCCTATTGTGGGCTGGCCCTTCTTCCTGTTCATATCCGCGGCTTCCGATCACACACCGCCACGATGGATGCTCTCTATTTCATTGAAGTGACAGCAAAACTCGGTGCCTATCTATAAACGCTGGCGTCAGAGAGCACCTCCATTAATCTTTGTTTTACCCCCTCCGTTACGGGCATAAGCGGCAGACGTAACTGCTCATTTGCAATGATATCTTGCCGGGTAAGCAACCACTTGAGTGGAGCCGGGGCAGGCTCTTCAAATATATGATGGATCATGGGCTCCAGAGTCTTGAAGTCGTCTCTGGAGCCATGAATATCACCAGCAGCAAATCGCTGGTATATCTCAATAAAACGATTGGTGTGAATATTGGCGGATGCGAGCATTCCACCTGTGGCTCCCTGGCACAACATGGCATGGAAATACTCATCTTGTCCGCAGAGTACAGGTTTTGTCTCATACTCCATCAAAGCGGAGAGCAACTCAAGGCCGCCGGAGCTGTCCTTCAGTCCAATCACCCCATCGAGGTCCATTATTTTCCTCATGGTATCCACGGTGACTCGACTTCCTGTTCGAGCCGGGATTTCATACACAAGGACAGGTAAGCCGACCTGGGAAGCCATGCGAAAATGTTCCAGAATCCCTTCTTGTGTCGGCTTATTGTAGTAGGGAGTAACAACCATTGCTGCATCCGCCCCTAATTCAGCCGCCAATTCTGTGCGTTTAACCGTTGTGTAAGTATCGTTTGTACCCGTACCAACGACGATTGGAATTTTTTTCTGCATGCTTGTTAAGATGTCCTGCGTAACTTCAACCATCTGTTTTACTTCTTCCCATTGTACAGTCGGTGACTCTCCCGTAGTACCGTTAATGACCAGCCCCTGGATGTCATGGCTTACGAGATGGCTGACGTATTTATGAAACGACTGAATATCCAGTTTGTTGTCACTCGAAAAAGGGGTGATCACCGGTATGAAAATTCCATAAACGTTATGCTCTTTCATCATGATTAGCAAACCCTTTCAGTTGGAGTGAATTCAATGTAACATAGGAATTAGCATTATAGTTATCTATATTAAGCGATGGTTGTAATCAATATTTTTGATGAGGTGGTTTGGATGGACTTTACCTATCTTCAGACTTTTCGAGAAGTAGCGATACGTCAAAGCTTTACAAGAGCAGCAGAGGCGCTTGGTTATGCACAATCCAGTGTTACAACCCAAATTCAAAAGCTTGAGAAAGCTTATAATGTCAAATTGTTTGAGCGCTATAGCAATAATAAGATTCGGCTTACGTCCGCTGGGGAAGAACTATTTAAGCTTGCTGGGCAGATGCTGGAGCTGTTTGAGCAATCCAAGGAAAAGATGGCACAGCAGGGTGGGGGCTCAATAACCATCAGTACCATGGATTCTATCGCTTCTTATTTTCTGGCTTCTTATATCCAGGCCACCCGAAGAGAATATCCTAATCTGAATATAAGATTACATACGGATCGTGAAGAGGTCATTTTGCAGCAGGTTAAGGAAGGGGAAGCGGATGTAGGGCTTATATTGGCAGACGATGCTTATGATTCTAATCTAAAATGGCTTACCATTCGGGAAGAACCGCTTGTTCTGATTGTCAATCCAGGCCACCCGCTATTAGACAGACATAGAATCGAACTGAATGATCTGATGGATGCGGAGTGGATCATGCCTGAGCATACCTGCAATTATAGGCAACTGTTAGAGAGAATGCTTCGTGCAAACGGAATTGCTTATCGAGTTGGCCTCGAGCTCGGTAATCCGGAAGCGATCAAAAGGAGTATCAAAACAGGACATGGTATATCAATTCTGCCCCAAATGGCTGCCATAGAGGAGATCGAACGTGGAGAACTTAAAGTCTTGCCCTTTGAACATTCCGAACTGAAGCTGAAGATTCAGCTCGTTCTTCACCCCAGGAAGTGGGTTTCTAACCCATTGCGATTCTTTATGGATGGATTAAGAGTTTGAACCTAAATTTCGAAAGTACATCTGACTGAAAATATAAAAAAGGGCTCTAATCTTTGGTAGAATGGTGTTTGTCCAAAACATCACCCACAAAGAAAGGAGCACCTTTTAGGTGAGTCTACCACAACTATCAGCAAAATCAAGACCGAATTTTCCTTACAACATGCCACGAGCTTCGGCGGCATCAAAATCTTTCTGAACTATCTCGAAAAAATCAAGTTATCGGAGGCCATGCTGGGCCTCTCCAACAGCAACGCGCACAACGCGCTCTTTCCTCTGTACCGGATTTTGCTCTATCGCCTCGTCGGCTGGGTGCTTGGGTGCGAGCGGATTTTTCATTTTCGTCGCTTGCAACACGACGCCCTCCTGAAGCGATTTCTTGGCGGTCGCTGTCCACATAATACTTTGCTGTATAAAGAACTGGGCAGGCTCGGCTCTCGGCCTGAACTGGTGAGTGCACTGCGGGCGCTGAACCATGAAATCCTTCGGCCCTGTTTGCCGACGGATCTGATTCTCGACCTGGATTCCACCGTGGAGACCGTATACGGAAATCCGTCCGGCGCGGCCAAGGGAGTGAATTCCCATAAGCCTGGACGCAAAAGTTACCATCCCCTGCTGGCCTTTGAAGGCAAGACCCGCTTGAATCTGAATGCCATGCTCCGGCCGGGCAACACGCATTCTTCCACGGATGCCATCGCCTTCTTGCAGCAAACGTTTGAACTTCTCGGCGAACGTCAGGTGAAGTACGCCCGATTTGACAAAGGCTTCGGTGGCGAAGAATTCTACCGTCTCTGGGAAAGCAAAGGAATCGGTTATGTCGGCAAGATGAAATGGACTCAGCGGCTAGCTCAAGAAGTCCAGACCTGCCGGTATTGGACGCGATACGTCGACGAAGACTGGATTATCGAAGGGATCACTTTGATCTACCAAGCAACGTCCTGGAAGAAACCGCGTCGTGTGGTCGTCATTCGCAAAGCACAAGTGTTCGATGACGGCCAGAGCCGAGTCATGTTCGATACCGACTGGCAGTACGAAGCCATCGTCACCACTTTGAAATGGGAGCCCATCGATGTGTGGCGCTTCTACAATCAGCGTTGCTGCATGGAGAACTACATCAAGGAAGCCAAGAACGGATTCTCCATAGACCGCATTGTGACAAGTGATTTTAAAGCGAACGAACTGGACTTGCTCATCAAACTGCTCGCCTATAATTTGTTCGAGCGATTCAAACTGAGACTGCTGCGAACCGGTTCATCGTGGCTATACGATTGCCAGGTTCCGGCTGGAGTTCTTTCACATCGCAGCCACGCTTGTTCAGCATAGTCGATCGGTTACGCTCAAACTGGCAAAGGACTTCGTGGGGCAATACGCTTGGAGACGACTCTAAATACAAGTGGACCAGTTGGAATTATTCCTTCCACAATCTAACATGGAAACTGCGACGCCTCTTCATTGGGGAGGGGGAAGAACTATCCTCCAGGTTTGCAATCGGGGTCATTTCACTGGAGAATCTCTCTTTATTTTACAGGCTGACGCCCCTCAGCTTCCCTCACCAGCCTTGCTATTATGGGCTTTCGAAATTCAGGTTGAATAAAGCATAGTATCCACTGCACCAATTTCAAACCCATTCTTCAAATAAAGCCGACAAATGAGCAGAGTAACATCCTGCGTCTCAAGCGTGAATCCTTTCATTCCTTTTTGTAATGCCCATTCCTTTGCCTTGTTGAGTAAGGCGATTCCTATTCCTTATGATAGGATTATTCAATTTATTGAAAAAGTAGATTGAAAATTGGGGAATATGCATATGAGGAGTATATTCTAGTGCTTCACTCCAGAAGTGAGCCGACAGTTAGAGGTGACTGCATGAGCGTAATTAAACAACGTGGCGTTGTCTACTGACTGTTGCGTTATTCCGGGAAGATGCACTAGATGAAGTGATGGTGGACGGGATGGAAAACCAAATTACAAAGATCCAACTTCAAGTTTTACGTGAGCTGGACTGAAAAGGCACCCGTTATATGTGTAATGTGAGGCTCCAACGTACATATTAATAATCCCCGTATAGCCTAACTTTGTATACTCATCAACTACTCTCTCAGGTGTAAGATTATAAATGTCATCATAATCGTCTGTTAGACGAACATCCCTTACTGGCTTGCTTTCCGGTTCATCACGTAAATAAGTATTTCCTGAAACAGTCCATAGGGCATCTAAGACAGTAAATGGAAGTACAACAAGATATATTTATTTAAATGGGCATGTGATTGAAGAACTAGACGGCAACGGAAATGTGAAGGCCAGGAATATTTGGGGAAATTCTTTATTGTTCAGACAAAATTCTAATTCTCAAGGAGGTTATTACTACTATAACAGTCATGGAGATGTCGTTGAAATTAAGGATGAATCAGGTAAAACGTTAAACTCTTATAATTACGATATTTGGGGTAATATTAAATCTGAATCAGGGGATTTCGATAATCCATATAAATATTCAGGGCAGATCTATGACCCAGAATCTGGTTACTACTATTTAACATCACGGTATTATGACCCCAAGTCAATGCGTTTTATTAATGAGGATACGTATGAAGGGGACATTACGAACCCGCTGAGTTTGAATTTGTATACGTATGTAAGCAATAATCCGTTGATTTATACGGATCCATCAGGGCACAGACAAGAAATGGGAGCTGGTTGGGGAGGCTTTGCAGGTAACGCTTATTCAGCTACAGACCCTTGGAAAGGCTGGAGTGGACCTGTAGGAAGCGTGGCAAACTTCCTCATTTTGGATGACATTAATACGCTCCGTGATCCTAGTTCATCTGGATTAGCCAAAGGGTTAGCAACCGCAGGCTTCTTGCCTATCGGGAAAGCTATAAAAGGCGGCAAACTAATCCTGACACTCAAAGACAAAGCGGGAAAAGTCGTTGAGAAGGAATTTAAGCTGGTTGATGAAGCGCTGGATTATGCAAAGGCATGTAATTGTTTCGCTGCAGGAACTACAGTGCAAACAGACGAAGGGGAGAAAAATATCGAAGACATTAAAGTTGGAGATAAGGTTCTTTCCAAAAACGAAGAAACTGGTGATGTAGCTTATAGAGAGGTTACGGCGACTTTTAACCATGGGACGGATGAGATCTATAACATCCATGTAGGCAGTCAGACTATTGAATCAACCTTCAATCATCCGTTCTATGTACAAGATAAAGGATGGACGTTTGTCAAAGACC
Source organism: Paenibacillus enshidis (assembly GCF_042136365.1). NCBI lineage: Bacteria > Bacillati > Bacillota > Bacilli > Caryophanales > Paenibacillaceae > Paenibacillus > Paenibacillus enshidis. Next base: position 69,079 of record NZ_JBHHMI010000020.1, read on the forward strand.
TCAAAGTCGGTGACTTGCTTGTTCAGAGCGATGGAAATACACTCAAGATTGAGAGTATCGAACTGGTGCACAAGCATGTCGCGGTTTACAACATGACGGTTGATGATTTCCATACGTATTTTGTTAGTGAACTTGGGATTTGGGTGCATAATACAAATTGTGATATTAAATTTAGCGATAAATTTAACAAGCCACAGTACAAAAACCAAGTGGCTGAACGAGGATGGACAAACGAATCTATCGCAAATGCAATAGAGAATCCGGTGAAAACGGGCACAACAACTAACAAATATACTGGAAACTCCGTCACACTTTACTATGTTGATGACGTTCATTATGTGGCAGTAGATAAAGGAACAGGAAAAGTAATACAGGTGGCCGATTTGAATAAAGCCGATTGGAAAATGGACTTAACAAAGTAGAGGTGAAGCAGATACATGGGAGAAAGTTCTGTAAATAACATTATTGTTGAATACACATCTTATCGCGGTGGGAGATATAGACACTATCCAACGCATTCTGAGTTGCAACGATTGATTCAGGAGATAATTAAGTCAGAATTAACATCTGACTATATTAAAATTACTCCCTTTTATGTAAATTCGAAGCTAGATCAACAAGTTGAGTTTGATGATTATATGTTTTACATGGAGTGCAGAGAACAATTTAATGAAACAACAGTTACTAATCACATCAGTGCTTGTATCGGTAAAGATTACGGTGACATGAGCAGTGAAGAAATTTCGAAAGGGTATCTTTTATTCCCGTTGTGTAAATACGAGGATGGACTGACTTTCAAAAAGTCGCTTGAAGAGTATTTAGAGTATTTAGATGGAATACTCCCAAAGTTGTTAGACTATTGTAAACTTACAATAGGATTATCTGATGACGATCTAGCATTCGGGTATTTTTGCTTCGAAATACATTCAGGATGAACTTTCACATTGACCTTGACTGGCTTAATACCATTCGGGGTCTTTCTTCTCTGAGTTCCCAGTCTTGATTGACTTCTTGCCTTTCAGGTTTTTTATTATGAGCGCATCGCGTGTGCATGGTCTATCAATCTGTCCGACCAGATTTGGGCAGGACAGGACAAGGTGACGTGCTGAATAGCTACAGGGTCTAAAGCAGTTGTTGGTCGTTTGCCTAGTAGTGCAGGATATGGTAAAGTGGTCAGTCGGCAGTCTGCAGATGGTAAATTGCTCTGGAGACTCGACTATGATCCAGATCCTGAGAAAGGTACGCATATTAATATTGTGGACTACCGAGCCGGCAAAGGTGACAAAGCAATAAAACTTGTGATTCCGTTTGAAGGCAGCGAAAATACATTTAAATCACTACTTAAACATTTACAGAAATAATTGGAGGGAGAAAAGTGACTCTATTTGAGGAACTTATAGAATTGTTGCTGCCCCATGATGTAATAATAGAAACATCTCAAAAAACAGAGGAGCTATTTCATTTGTTCGTGGAAGCATATCCTGTTACAAGCTGGGGCAGAGTTGATTGGAAGCTTATTCGTGAGCAGTATTCTATTGCTTCAGTAGAAGAGGCAATTGAGATACTTGACTCCAAATTAGATGAAAGCATTAATCAACAGGTTCGTTTACTTTGGAATTATTCGGATGCACCAAGTGTTCGAGTGAGCCTTAAACAAGTAGTAGATCATATTGATGATGTGACAGCAGTAGGATCGGATACATGGTTAATTGGTCCCAATTTTTCATTTGTGATTGAAATCTTTCATGAAGGAGGGATTAAATTAGGATTTAGATAAAGAAATATGAAAGTTTATCGTGTATGTGAATATAATCCTAGTAAATATAACACCAATTTGTATTGTGGTATTGTAAAATATCGTATTCATTCTCAGGTGCCGACGCAAAGTGATGCACGGGGAACTAAGAAAGGATATTTGGTAACCGAGGGAAATGATGCGGCATACTATTGAGGTATAAAAACGGGTATGTTACAGTAAGAATAGAAATAAGGACCAGCGGCTACTGGTCCCCAGCACAACAACTTGAGTGGGGCGTTCCCTCCAGTATTGGACTATGAGGGGTTTGCCCGCACGGTGCCAGCCTTAGCGGGTCATTTGCGTTATCGATGTAAGTTAACAACGCGATCAGGAAGATCCCGAAGGTTAAAACTTCACCAAACGAAATATGCATTCGCATCACCTCCTTTTGGAGGGTGCGCTCACTCAGGCGTGTTGTACATGCCAAATTATAACATTGAAGGATCCTCATTACGAGGGTCCTTTTTATTTGGAGGAGTTCAGATGAAAACTCGTTTATGTTAGTTGTAAAATCCTACATAATAAGAGTTATAAACAGATAGTCGGATGAGAAGAGGTGCAAAACCGCAAAGCAGATGAACTGTTTGTTGGCGTGTTATCAGCATATAAAAGCTTGTACTTGCAGGGTATGAGGGATGGCATTCAGCTGGCCGTTACAGTGCAGATACCAATATTTCTGTCAGGAGATTCTATGGTAAAGGAAATGGGCTCAAGTTATAGAAACTAGATAACAATAAGAATTGCACTTACGGCCTTCCGGTCTATGGTGTGTCAATAACCCTTATACATAATAAACAACCGCTCCTGGGAGTCATATATGACAGCCACTTGGGGGATATTTACGTTGCCGAACAAGGAAAAGGAACGACCCGCAACGGAATTCCCATATCTATTAAGCCGGATGCTGCATTCAGCCAGCTCAATCCAAGAAGAATGACCGTGGGATGGATTCAAGGGCACCATGTACAGAAAGAGCAACAAGCCATGGACTTGAAGCATAAACTGGATATGACTTTCAAACGAGTATTAAGACTGTGGGCCCCATCACTGCTTTGGTGCATGCTGGCTCGCGGCGATGTGGATGGCATTGTGCTTTATAATTCCGAAGGTGATGATTTATATGCAGGCATACTGATGGCTAAAGAAGCTGGGGCTATGGTTATAGACTTTTCAGGTAAGCCTTTTGTGGGAATGAACCCGGAGCCGTACATCATCGCGTGCCATCCCAAATATAAAGAAGAATTTTTATCTCTTGTGAATTCTGAGAATTTAATGAGTTAATGGGCAGCTTACTATAAACTTATAAATGGAGGACAAGATCATGGTTTACAAATTTGAAACAGACCGATTATTGCTCCGCTTTTTTGAGTTGTCTGATGCAAGCAGGGTGCAGGAACTAGCCGGAAACGAGGAAGTAGCACGCACAACTCTATCCATTCCTCATCCCTATCCGGATAGCGCGGCTGAACAATGGATCGGTAAAACTCGTCAGTCTGCTGAAAAAGGGGAACTCTATGCTTTTGCAATGGTAAAAAAAGATGATGGGTTATTGATTGGAAATACAGGCATAAGAGTCTCCCAAAGGCATAAGCACGGCGAACTGGGTTATTGGGCAGGAAAGCCATATTGGGGACAGGGTTATGCCACAGAAGCAGCACGAAGAATACTTCAATTCGCGTCTTCCGGCAACATATATTTAATTGGGGAAAATATGAGGACCTGGTGTTCTATGGAATGGTTAAAGCAGATTATTTTAGAACTAAATAAATGATTGGGGAGAGAGGAACGGGAAAATGAACACAGCTGAGTTTCAACAATACGTAAAAGAATACAGCAAGGATAAGGGATTCGATGAGAGTACGATTGAGCAGAGGACACTTTACCTTATGACGGAAGTAGGGGAACTGGCTAAAGAGGTTCTGTCCGTCTCCTTCCATCCAGATGCGGAGAAGAAAGAAAACCTGGGGCACGAGATGTACGATGTGGTGTGGAATATTTTCGACCTGGCCAATAAGCTTGACATCGACCTGGATGAGGCATTCAAACAGAAAATGGAGATTAATGAAAAGAGAACATGGGGATAGAATTCTGCTAGGGTTAGGAGTGATCTACCTATGGAGTTACTCATTATAATTTTAGTAATCGGTTTTGTAAGCATAATAAGTTATCTCAGGGCAATTCATATTTCGCTCCAACGAATTATGGAGGGTAAGCGTAAAGATAATGACTAACTATTTTCCGAATTCATGGCAAGAGAGATGTGAAATGCCTACTCTCAAATTTTTTTCATATGAATGTCGATGTGCCTATCGCCCATTCGTCGTACAAATAGAAGCGCGGAAGATGACCCTGTCATGACGGTGCCGTTGTTCACCGACATGCCCAAAAAGGAACTCGAGCTCGTACTTAAACTGGCGACATTTAAATTGGGAAACGAGTTCGTGTGGAAAGAAAGACAATTGATACGAGTAAAGAAATAAATAGGTAAGAAACGGATGTGATGTTATGACGAACCCACCACCTACGAAAACAAAATTGGTTATCGTTGAAGGCATACCTGGCTCCGGAAAATCTGCATTATCCAGATACATACATGACATCTTAAATATGCATAAAATAGAATCGGAACTATTTTTTGAAGGGGATTTACTGCATCCCGCCGATTACGAATCTGTTGCATGTATGCCGAACCAGGTGCTTGATAGGCTGAGATCTATTTATTCCGATGTGTTTCATTACATTGATCCATTTATAACTTTGGGCGGCAACGATTCTATAATCGCATATGCGCTTGCGCAGCAATCAGCTCAGAATAGGATACCATCCAGCTTGTATGAAGAAATCCTGCATTATGAGATTTACGATGGAGTGCCCGTAGAAAAGTATTGCGAGTTGATGATGAAGCGTTGGAAGTCTTTTGTTAAAGATCAGCGGGGAAAAGAAATTATGACGATATTTGAATGCTGTTTTTTACAGAATCCAGGGTGTGCATTACTCGCCCGGCATGATGCCGGAAACGATCTTTTTACTCAGCATGTATTACGGATTGCGGAACAAATTGAGGAATTAAATCCGATTTTGTTTTATTTGAAGCCAACGGATGTTCGGGAGACGATTGAGCGAGTTAAAACCATGAGATCTCAAGAATGGCTAGATTTCGTCATTTGGTACCATACTGAAATTCAAGGATGACAGGCTGCTGCAATTAAGCGGTTTGTTCAACGAACAATTGGATTAACACGTCCATTAAGGCACTCTTCTTACTTTTGATGATTAAGCCGATCTAACTGACTGGCAAGATAAATGAGGGGTGGAGTAATTGGAAATAACTAATAATGTGCAAATATTAAAAGAAACATTAATTAACATCAAGGAACAGGGTGGTAAGAGACCTGATAACAAAGAGTTGTATGGTTTGTCCATGCATATGATGAACCATATCGGAAGTACAGATACCGTTCTAAGAGATGAACTGATTTATTCATTGCTTTCTGAATGGGTGCTCGCAGATCTCTTTTCTCCTGATCAGCTTAAGGAACTGTTACACACTGCTATGGATGAAAGTCACCTGTTTTATAGAATTGGTGAGAAGGGGACGGATTCGGTATTTACCAGATCCTTTTCCGTTCTAATCATCCCCTTGATTCTAATTTCGGACAGGAAAAGTTCTTTTCTTACGCAACAGGATATTTTGAAGATCTATGAAAGGCTAATTGACTATTGTATATCTGAAAAGGACACCAGAGGGTATGTTGCAGGAAAAGGATGGGCACATTCGGTGGCTCATACGGCAGATGCTTTTGAGGATCTTGTTCAATCACCTTACATAGAACAAAAACATCTAATTCAAATTCTTGAGATTCTGCAGCACAAAATTTGTTCCAATGACGAAATTTATCTCTACGAGGAGGATGAGAGAATTGCTGCGGCTGTAGTAAGAGCATTAGACAGTAAGTTGCTGGTTATTAAAGAGGTTGAACAGTGGCTGTTAAGCTTTTATGCTGTTCCGGATTTTGATAGGTTGCCTGAATCAGCTGTCTTAAGGATGAATGTTAAACATTTTTTAAAGACTTTATACTTTAGGTTACTCGATCACAGGGAGCTGGAAGGGGTGGCTAGTATCATCAAAAAAATGATAAACGGGTGACAGGAAGTTTCAATTTAATGAATTTGCGACTGGAACAACGAAAACATGCTGCTGGTATGGCAGCTTATTTAGTAGAGGGGCAGGTCGAACAAGCGAACAATGGCTCCTAAAAGCCCACGGTAAAATGGGCTAATGAAAGGGGGAGAATCATGATGAAGCAATGTGTTGCTGCAGCTTTTTTTCTTTTCGTCTTGGCGGGTTGTACAACTAATAGTGCTGCGAATGACATTTATCTGATTCCTCAAAATTATGAAGGAAATGTTTACGCATTTTATAACGTAAAGGGTGCTCCAGAGATTCAAAAAGAAGGAGATTACCAAGTTTACACCATAAATGAAGAAGGATATTTTGCCACTTCTACTCCGGATATGGATTACAGGCTCGTCACAGATAAATACTACTACGTAGATGAGAATGGGGAGAGAACCAGGATTAATGAAGACTGTGTTAGAGGAATGGGAGCAGGGAGTTTTGAAAATGGCCCCGAAAGCGTCAACCAAATTAAAATTAAATATACTGGGATTGAAGTGACCAAAAATAGATGTGGTCAGGAATTTAAGGACTCCGGTAACGGTATGGCGCAGGATGATGTAGAGCCGGTTCTTGCAAAGGTGGTGGCAAGATATTATGGAGTAGACTTAATTGAATAGTAACTGACCATGAGAGATTTAATCCAGCTACCCTTAAGGAGAAGAAAATGAATATTAGAAAACTACATACAAACGAAAATTACCCAATGGAACTCTTATTATTGGCGGACCCATCACGAAAACTTGTTGAAGAATATATCAACAGGGGAGAGAGTTTCGTAGCCGAAGAGGATTATGAAATTCTAGGAATCTATGTACTGCTCCCTACAAGGCCGGAAACCGTTGAACTGGTGAATATTGCGGTAGCGGAACGGAGTCAGGGACAAGGATTAGGAAAAATGTTAGTCTTACATGCCATTCAGACAGCTAAGGCAAGGGGATATAAAACCATTGAAATTGGCACAGGAAATTCAAGTGTAGGACAATTGGCTCTCTATCAAAAGTGCGGCTTCAGAATTGTTGGGGTTGATCTGGATTTTTTCATTCGACATTATGAAGAGGAGATTTATGAGAACGGGATACAATGTCGAGATATGATTCGGCTATCCCAGGATTTATAATTCGGTGCTCGGATAATGAAGCTTATATCATAATGCAAAGATGAAAGGATTTGAGAACGTTGAATATATTACCGACGAAAATGATTTTAGAACAAGGTTATCTGTGTGGTAGGAAACTTGTCATGTAAATGATTACGTTCTCAACTCCATCACTTTCTGTCAGAGCTTGAGGAGTTTGAATTGAGCGGGGAGGGGCTGGATCGGCAAAACAACAACGGAGTGCTATTGAAGAATTACAGATAAAGTGGATAAAAAAATCACGTCCTCCAAGGGAGAACGTGATATGAAGCAGCTTGACTCCGTGTTTCAACATCGTCATTTACGCTTTCGGGCGACCACCGCTAATCGGCCGTTTTCGGTCGAGTACTCACACGTAGACAGTATAACAAGCTTGTCGCCATACCGGGCTGTCACGCCCGTGTCGTAAAGAGAGAGTTTTTTGATGTTCTGCACATACGAATCGAACTCGGCGGGCGTACTTACCTTTTCAATCTGGTAGTATTTAAAAACGTCGTCCGATTTGCGATAAACTTTGGACAGAATAACGGCAACAATTTCATACTCTTCCTTTTCGTAAAGCGTACTGAACTGGAACGTAGCATGCTCCTTATAAAAGCTTTCTTTCTTGTATTTCATCAAATCTTTAAACATCCAGCCGCTTTTCATGTGATGTCCATGAATCAGCAAAATATCCGAACCGTTGATCCGGCTATGCGCGTCCAAAAAGGGAAGGCCGCCCTTGTTTTTCTTTTTATCGAAATCGTGGTTGAGATAGTAGTCCGCATCCTGTGGATTCTGCATAATCGGGTACTCAATTCGGGTACCGTTTATTTTCAGCCAACCAACGATGTCCGGGTTTCGCGCGTAAAGCTCACGAAATTCGGGAAGCATGACCGGCTCACGTGTCTTCGTGATCAAAGGGGAGGAGGGGGTATCCCCTCCACCTTTGTTCGACTCTTCCTCCCAAACTTGGGTCAGCCCTTCGATTTTTTGTTGCTCAGCATAATCCCGCAGGAGAGTTCTCACAATTTCGACGAGAGAAAATACCAACAGAAGCAAGGATACGGCGATAAGAATTTTTTTGATTTTACTCATTCTCTTACCGCCTTTCCTGTTACTGGATGTTCTTTTTCTTCTTGCTGGTGAGCAGACAGAACCCGATCGTGATCAAAGACATCAGCGCCAAAGCCACATAAAAAATTGGCGATGGGCTGCGATCCCCTGTTTCCGGAACATCGTCCAGCTCGTTGTTGTTATCGTTGACTCCATTGTCGATGTTAACGATTCCGTTGTTGCCGTTGTCGGCTCGGTGATCGACATTGCCGACTTCATTGTCACCGTCGCTGGTTCCATTGTCAACGTTGCCAGCTCCGTTGTTGTTGTCGCCGGTTCCGTTGTCGATGTTGCTGGCTCCGTTATTGCCATCAGCGGGTTCGTTGTCGCCGTTGTCGGTTCCGTTGTTGTTGTCGCCGGTTCCATTATCGACGTTGTCAATTCCGTTGTTGACGTCGACAGGCTCGCCGTTATCGTTGTTGCTATTGTCGGCTCCGTCGTCGTCGTTGTCAGCTCCGTCATCACCGTTGTCAGTTCCGCCACCACCACCGGAACCAGGATTATCAGGTTGGGTTGGCCCTGGGTTTACAGGGTCAGGACCGGGGTTGCCAGGTTCGGGCTGGCCGGGTGCGGGTCCAGGATTCGCCGGGTCAGGCCCAGGGTTCACAGGTCCAGGGTTCACAGGTCCAGTTCCGCCACCGCCGCCGCCGCCGGAACTTACCGGCTTCATCGGTACGTTGTATTTTACGATGTCGAAATCGACAGAGATCGTTTCACTCGTATGCGTTTCATACCCGGCCTTTGTTACAACCAGATAGTAATCCGTTTCCGGGAATACCATGTACGCATAGAAGCCAGATGCGTCGCTGTCCTGCTCCGGACTCTTGTTATCATGCGGCGGGAAGCCTGGAACCGTCGGCAAGGTTACTTTCGTGCCTGGTTCGATTCCTTTCAATCTGTTCCTCTCCGTATCCGCATAATACAGCGTTACCGTAGCTCCCTCAATTTGCCCTGTGGTGATCCCCTTGCTTGCATCGTAAACAATGCCATACGGGTCAACGAGCTCCTGGGAAATATTCAATTCCCCGTTCGCCTTCACGTCCAGATCCGCTTTAGCTACCGTCAGTTCTTTGCCTGGCGTAACTTCGTAACGCACTTCCATTTTGTAGGTTTCCGCAGCTAAGCCTTCCGCCGAGAATGCGCCATTCGGTTGCAAGCTGAATGCTTTCGGATCGCCGTTTTCATCTACAACATATTTACCGTTTGCATCCCGCAAATAAATACGCATCTTGCCAGCGAGCTCGCTGCCCAGCAGCGAAGCCTGCCCTTCAGGCTGCTTCAGAAGCACGATCCCTACCGCCGTAATGTCGGCCGGAACGGTCTCGTCAATCACACTGCTGTCTACATTTGCTTTTTGCGTGAACTCGACAGGAACATCCTTTCCGCCTACCTGATACCACTTCGTAAATGTAACCGTATAGTCGGTATCAGCCTCGGCAATGACCGAATACTCGCCCTGCTCATTCGTCTGAATCGTCTGTTGCTCGCCTGTCTTCAGATTGGTCACCGTGATAGGCGCATTCGGAATAACTTCTCCTGTGTTGTTGTCACGCAGCACGCCTTCCAGATAAGGGCGGGTATTGACAAAGTGTGCTTCCGCTGCTTTTTTCTCCGGAATGGCACCTGTGCGAACGAGACTTTCAGGGTTCGTCACGTAGCCGTCCTGCGTATAATCGTCCTGGGTCACTGTATACTGAAGATACGTCGGAAGCCCTTGCACAATGAACGTTTGGCCGTCTGTAAGCTCGAAGGTCTGCCCGCTCTTGATCATGCCTTTGCTGCCGTCTGACTTTTCATAGGCGTAGGATTCGTCTGCTCCCTCACCTGTGAAGGCGACCGTGTACTTGAACAGCTTCTTCTTATCGTCGTCTTTGCCTTTAACCGTATTGCTGATTAGCAGGCCACCCTTCAAGACTCGCACGTTCGTGAACGGGGCAACTTCATCATTGCCTTCCATGACTCCGGTATGATACCGTTCCTCAGGAGTTGTCATGTATTCATCGGTTGTGTAGTCTGTCTGGGTAACTGTGTATTTCAGATTCTTAGGCAGATCCAAAATATCCAGTGTCTCTCCATCCTTGAGCTTGAAGGTGCCGCCGGACTTGATCGTGCCCGTGCTGCCGTCTGACTTCTCGTAAGAGTAACTTCCATCCTTGCCTGCATCCTCAAAGCTGACGGTATACTCGAAATCCTTCGTTTTGTCGCCGCCGTTGCCCATAACCGTATTGCTGATGGTCAGCTTGCTGACGATCCGTTCATTGATGAAGTCCGCCTTGTGATCGCCTTTATCCGCAATGGTGCCGGACAGTTCTCTCGTATCGGGCTTAGTCGTGTAACCGTCAACGGTCGTATAATCGGCTTCGGTGACGGTGTAGACCAGATTTGCAGGCAATATCGGCAGCGTCACAGTTTGCCCGTGCTTAAGAGTAATCTTGTCACCGCTCTTGATCTTGCTATTCGTATTATCTGGCTTCTTATAGATGTACTCTCCATCCTTGCCCTCGCCATTGAAGGTCACGGTGTACTCGAACTCTTTGTCCGGATCGCTGCCGTTGCCTTCCACCTTATTGGTGATGGTCAGCTTGCCTTGGGCCGGTGTAGGAACGATCAGCGGATTGTTTGCTTCCACCTTTTGTCCATCAACAAGTACAGGTTTGCCCGGCGCATCGATGACACGTACCCGGTATATCGTAGTCGTAGGCAAGTAGGTGAGAAGATCAATATACGTCTGCTTGAGCAAATAATCCCCCGGCACCTGAATAATGAAATTCGTCTTGCCGTCCGGGCCCGTCGTTTTTTCCTCCATTATTTTACCGTCTTTATCCCGGGCTGGTGTACCGTCAGGATTGAACAACTGGAACTTTACGTCCTTCAGCGGTGTTTTGCCGTCGGGACCAACCTTCTTGAGGAAGAGCAGGCCGTTTTCATTTGCACTTCCCGCCACATCGTTCGCGTCCAGCGTAATACTGCTCTGCGCTCCGATTGGCGGAAGGGCATCGTCACCCATCAGCTTGATGGAGTTCCCGGCCGCTCCCGGCTGCATGCCCTGGGATTCAGTCTGGTACACGATCTGATAGAGCTTGTTCGGGTCAGCAAAATCAAATCTGAGCGTCGATCCCCCGGTTGCCGGATCTGTGCCTGCGGTCACCTTCACTTCGGAGTTCGGATCCGCAAGATTCAGCAGCCCACCGGCACGCTCCAGAGTGCCATCCGGCTTCATCTTGCCAGGATAAACAGCGATGTCGGAAGGTGCGAGAGATAGACCGCCCTCTGCATTTTGGCGCAGCTTCAGTCCCTTGGCAAGGGTATCCAACAAATAGACGCCTTGCTTCATCTCGAACGGAGGCGTGTAATTCACCGTCCATTCCTGTACACCGGAAACCGGCTTTTTCACCGTCTTGCTCAAAGACTTCACAGGCACAATAATTCTGTGCTTTTCGGTGGCGCTATAAGGCTTGTCTCCCCATTTCATGGAGAAATCAGCCTGATTCTCTCCGGCATTATTGTTGCCAAGCTGGTAGGTCGCCAGTTTGGCATTGGTTGGACGCGCCTTCACCAAAATGACGTAAGGGCTCTCCAGCTTGGAGAAGGTGAAGGTGCCTACATGGCCGTTCTTGGTGAAGCTTACCACATGCTTGGGATCGTTTGGCTGAATGATCGTAGTTGCTTGTGCGTATTGGCCATAACCGCCTCCACTCGGTCCTCCCAATCCAGAATTTACATTATAGCCCGTAGCACCTGTATAAAGTCGATAGGCTTCGCCCGGAGCGTAATCCACAAATTCCCAGCCCTCGGGCAGCGTATCCACCAGCTTGATGTCGCTGGCTACGCGGGTGCCGCCATCCTTGGCCATCTCCTCCGTCTTGAAGCCTGGCATGTTCACCGCCAGCCGGAAAGTGACCGTTCGATCCTTGCGGTCATATCCTGCCAGAATGTAATTGTCACCCCGACTGTTGTCCATATATAAGTTCGGATCATTGACGACAATGGGCCGCGTCCATATGCTGGCGCTATAGTTGCTATAATTTCGGTTCCAATCGGCGGCTATGTTTCCTAGCGCGTTGCCGTTCTCATCGAATGAACTCGCATACAGCATCTCCTTGTTCAGCATCCGCACCCTGTTCTTGACGGTGGCATCATAGCTCGCCTGATAGCTGTCACCATCGAAGAGCAAGCCGCGATTGCTCCAATCGCCTTTATTATCCTGACGGAACAGGTTGTCCGGGTTGGTCGTGACGGTTTCGAATGAAACATCCCCCTTCACATTTCCTTTAAACCCGGTCACCTTGATAAGATCCGCCACCGGCTCGCCGTTTACCGTCAAAGGAATCACTTCACCGGTCAGCCCATTACTCACGGTCAGCGTATTCTCGCGGTATTTTTGCCAGAGCTGCTTAGTGTCGATTGTGCTCTTGATTGCATTCAACGTTTCCGATGATACCTTGGGATTGGCGTCCAGATTATCCAGCACAGCAAGCGAATCACCGTGAACCAGCAAATCATAGACGATTGGAGCATCCAGATCGTACTGCAACGTCAGGCTAATCTTCCACTTTGCGCCAGCGACGTTGTACAGCGCGTACGCAAGGTTTGTGTGTGTTTCGGCTGCTTTTGTGAAGGCATGTGCGCCGATTATAACCCTTGCGGTGTCCACAACGGCAGTGGGAGCGGTCCAGCCGGTCACATCGTTGTTCTGGATGGCACTTTCTCCATCCTTCACATTCAATTCCCAGTTGGTGCGGGCACTATAGTCGAAGGTTGACTTGCTGCTGTCTGTCACCTTTGTCACAACCGTCATATAGAGGGGGCCGTCCAGATTCCCGCCGATGGCGGTTCCGATGTCGTACTCCCCCACAGCGTTGCGGGTAATTGGGGTATCCGTACCGCTGTCTCCATTCTTATAGGTTGCGGACACAAACTCCGTCCCCGCAGGCAGAGTGTCTGTAATCTTAACATTCTGCAAGCCGGATTTAGACAGCACGCTGTTATTGTTAATTCTCTGGTTGACCACAACCGTCCACGTGATGAGCGTATCGCTGCCGCTCTTGCCGGGCTTGCCGCTCACCACAATCCAGTTGGGACGTATGGCAACCCGATGGGTGTTTGATGAAGCTTTCACAACGGCAGTGTCATCCACAAGCGTTGCGTTGTTATTAACGTAAGTCCATCCGTACTGGTCACCTAAATTGCCGTTCTTCTCAAAATAATAAATAGTTTTAGGAATCCACGTTTTAAAGGTGATTGTCGCTGTGCCTTTGACGTTTTGTGCAGTAGATTCGTTTGGGAACTTGTAGGAAAGTGTGCGATCAGCAGCATAAGCTGGAATCGCCGTATCTCCATCCACAGTGAAGGACCCAGGCACATATACCCCGACATTCGCAAGCGAATTAGAGAAGGTCAACCCATCCAACGGCATGGGGAGGGTCTTATCGTCCGTGTCGGTGGCAGTCACTACCACTCGCCATGTAATGGCGCCCTCTTTAAAAGAGTCGTTGTTGATCGTGCTGTTATCGTTGCCGTTGCTAGCCGATTTGATGTCAATGCTGTACTCTGGCACCAAATCAGAGTTTTTAAACTTATAGCCATCTCCGAAAATGGTCGTGTTCCCGCCGCCGCCAGGGGTCTGATCTGCCGCCTTGGCAGTAGCGGAAAAGCCGACTTTGACGTCGCGTCTACTGCCATCATATACCCCTGCGCCATCAAATGTAATCTTGATGGAATCGGTAAAAAACTGAACAGTAGCAATTTTCAGGTTGCCCTGATTGATGTTTGTAGGACCTGCGGGCGTCAAATTCAGATCAGGGAAATAGGTCGCCTTATCCAGGACGGCATAATCTCCCTGTTGAATCACGCTTTCGGGCGGAGCATTAAGATCGTCGCCCTTGGTCGGTACTGCGATATCCTCCAGCTCAAGGGTAAAGTTCTCCCGGCCGTTAATTTCTCCGCCCGCTGGAATCTCAGCCGCAGGGTCACCCTGCTTCACCGTGAGCTTGAACGTCTGATTGGCCTTCACCAACACCGCCGTTTTGTCCCGCGGGTCTGCCGCGATCACTTCCAAGTTCATTGGCGGAGCGTATACCACCCCAGGCACCGACGGCGGCTCGTCCGCTGACGGTGGTTCATCCGGCTCAGTGTACACTGCCTCGGATACCGACGCCGTCCCGTAACCGTCGGGCGCGCTCTCCGCATTTGCAGCAACAGAGAACATCACCGTCTGCAAGAAAAGCAAAACCGCCAGGCAGAAGGATAGCATAGCTTTGCCTGCACTGCGTTTTCGTTTCAATTCAAAATTCTCCTCCATTCCTGAAACTCCCGATATTCCCGAAATTTTTGGCAATAGCAAGATCATCTGCCCAATATAAAGCTCAAGCGAATAGGCATCTGCTATTTGCTTGATCCCAGCGGCACATTACACCATCGAAATCTTGCGGAGTTCCAGATGAACGGGTACGTGCCGTGGGCATGTAGGCCGTTGATCATGCTTTGTAACTTTATACCTCCTCCACTTCGTTTATATTCGCCACTTACATATCGCAAATGACAGAATACGCCAATTTAACACAGCGTATTTTACTATTATAATACTAGAGACCTATACAAAATCTAGACAAGCATTGGACAATATTATTATGGCGCAAGACCCTAAAGGCTTGTACGAACGGGGAATATACCGAGGAAACAGGTAACCATCCTGAAGAGGGGGAAAAGCTTGTATTTCGTTTTATTTATGAGAACGTCAAATGATTGGATCTAACGAAAACAATCCACCGCCTGCCTGCAGCGGTGGATTTTCACTTGTAAATGCACATTCTGATCTGCCATTCTGATCTGCCATTCTGATTATCCCTGTAACCACTTGATCATGTAGTATACCATCATGGCCATCAAAACAAGTGCAGATGAGTAGGATAATAACTCGAAAAAACGCCTGTCTCTCATTTCTGGCGTCATATTTGACCACTTATGCCGTAACCAGTGAAGCATTTTCCTCATACCTCCGCTGAGCCGTGCATGGAAACGATACAATATCAACAGATAAGCAGCAATGCCCATGATTTCTATCCCATATCGACTGAACAGGTCATTCCACGCTTCCATGGTTATAGTATTGAATATCCTGTACGCGGACAGGTATAGTTCCTGATGGGATTTCCAGCTCATAGGTTTCGTTTTGTTGTGCCATAAGCAGTTGCAGCCCAATGGGAGAGAGGAACGATATTAAATTTTTATCAGGATTTGTGCTCGAGGGGAACACAATGACAAAGGATTCGGTTGTGTTATCGTCCAAGTATTGAACAGTGACTTTACTCCCGATTAAGGCATACGAATTCAAGTTGTTAACCGAAAAATTTCGAAGCATATCTTCAATGATTGAAGTATAGTTATTTAAAGTATTTTCTACGATGATGCGCTGTTGGTTGGGGCTAGGGAAATATTCATTTAAAAAATTCACGAGCCCTTCGTCCAGATATACCAGTTGATTGACCAACTGATTTCGTGCTCCATCTAAACTATGGTTCATAGTAGATATCGTCCCCTCTGCGAAGGCCAATTGGGTCGTGTAAATACGTTTTCATGTCTTAACTTACCTCCGTGTTTTACTCGGAATAAAAGGTTTAAGGTAAAGGGTCATTCAAGGATGGCACGAGCTTTTTGTCCAGTGACATCGATGAGCCACAGTGAGGACATTCCGGCTGCTTCTCCAGGGTAAATTGCTGCCGCATCCACCCGTTGCACCCTTGTTCTGAGCAGTTCCAAACTACAGCTTCCACCATATTCTCCGTTGTGCTTTTTCTGATTGGATAACGCCTCATGTTCATGTTCACCTTCTAAAATTAGTGTGTTCCTTTATCCACCTTAATGTCTTGCATTCTGATGGGAGAAAAACAGGAACCATGGACCACCTCCTAATAGCCATCCATTCATAAAACGAAGTATATGAACGAAAGACATCTCGCCCGGAATCAAGCGAAATGTCTTACTGTTACCATAGCAGTATTGGAACATGATGTCAACTAAGTTTATATTAACCATTAAAAGTAAATCGTTAAATTTAATGCCTAATCCAAGTTTTAATGTTAATGCCTCAACTTTCGCAGCAAGAAATCGGCAAACAGGCCCTGATATAACGGGGTAAAACGGAGATCTGCTGCTGGGGTTGACGCTGAATCAAAGCAGACCGCTTTTTGCTAGCTTTCTTGGAAAAAGGGGATTCGCCCCCCTCAGAGTCTAGTAGCCAGAGTGAGATGGGGTTTCTATAGGGTGTGGTGTCTGTTGCCTGGTGCCCGGTGCTTGGTGCCTCTCCATACAGCCTTGCACGATTATCCCTTTTGATCAGAATGCGGGGGGAGGATTGGGGGGCCTAGGGGAAGGAATAAAGAGAAACGAGAAAAGAGAAAAGAGATAAGAAAAAAAGAGGCAGCTCAAGTGGAATGTTCAACTTGAAATAAGAACACATGTTTGGTATAATGAAAAAAAGAAC
>NZ_JBHHMI010000021.1:0-65766 GCF_042136365.1 Paenibacillus enshidis
TTCTTTAGCGTGCCTAAAGTGTATTTTCGGTTCCGGTTTTCTGTTTTTCTTGACCTGATCCAACGGGATAATCGTGCGAAGCTCCTGAAAAGCGAGTATCACATGTCTTGCCACGATCGGCTGACGGCTTGACTGTCAAATATAAATAAGAGGGCATCACCAAATTCACTCATAAAGGTTAGGAGGAATTCAGAATGACGTGCAAACAGGAGAATCTGACAAGCGAAACGACCATCGTACCCGGAAATATCAATATCGACGTGGCTGCGGCCACGCCGGGCGGCAAACGCAGGCTGATGCTGAGCGACAATCCCGAAACGCTCAAACCCGAGATTCTGCCCGGCCAGGATGGCACGCTGTGGCATGATGTGGTGCGGTCGGATGAGAAGACGGTAAAACACCGCGTTTTCGGCTGGCACTATAACAAGACGGGCGGCCCCGTCAAAATCGGCGTAACGGTGGAGAATAAGTCTGCGGAACGGCTGGAGCTCCGCCACATCGAGCGCGAGCTGCGTATTGTGCCGGAGGACGGCGACTGGATTATCGATGTCGGCCAATGCATCGCCAAGTCCTGTCTGGCGGGAACGATGGAGCGCATCAGACCCGCAGACAAGCATAAATTCGGCTGTGGAGTCGCACTGATCGAGGAATTTGAAGCCGCCGAAGGTGATCTGGCCGGATTTGTCTATGAGTTTACAGTGGAATATGCTGAAGGGCATGGCCTGCTGGATTACGAGGTGCGTACGGTGGTCAGTAGGGACACTTCCGCCGACCTGCGGCTGATCACCTCGGCGCCCCTGCCGCTTGTGCCTCCGCCGCAGGCCCATCCACGCGGGAGCTGGGCCTTCAGCGAGACGGATGCCGTAATGCCAGAGTATGTCGTCGGCACCAGTGCGAACTACCGCGCCTGCGCAGCCCAGCGGTTGGACGGGTCATTGCCTGCCGATATGCTGTTCACGGCAGCCAGCAGCGAGCTGCAGCCAGCGCTGGATAACCGGGGACAGTTCGGGGTCATTTACAATGTTACCATCCCGATTATCAACAACTCGGACGGGGAGCGGGTGATCCGCATAGACGCCAACCCGCGCGGCGGCGCATTCGCCGGTTCAGTAAAAATCGACGGCAAGATCTACGGCATTCCGCTCATGGAGACGAATACGGAAGTATGCCGACTGGCCGAAATCTCTGTACCTCCAGGGGCCTCCTCCTGTTCGCTCAGCTTCATGGTGGCAGGCAGCGCAAGCACACCTCTGGGCATCTATGTGACCACCCTCAAGTAGGGGGACCGAAGGGCGAGTGGGGTAGCAATTGGAGGAATGGTTCGTTCTTGGAGCGTCTTAGTATGCTACCCCATGCCCGCTGACTGGCCTCTCCTCAGGCTTGCCGAACAAATAACCCTGCGCGAGCGAGACACCTGCTTGCCGGCAAAATTCAAAATCCTCCCACTGCTCAATCCCTTCAGCAAGCACCTGACCTGCAAAACGCCCGGCCGATTCGACAATCTGGCTGATTTGGCGCTGCTTATCCGCATCCTTATGGCAGCCGTCGATAATACCGCGGTCAATTTTGACGTAATCAGGCTGGAGCCTGTTCATGACTTCAAGCGTAGAATAACCCGCACCGAGATCGTCCAGGGCAACAGACATTCCCCGGCTGCGGTATTCATCGAAAATATGCTGAATCTCTCTCATGTCATCAATTCGCTCCGTCTCCACCACTTCAAATACAAAGTCCTCCGGATTCAGCGCCAGTTGGTCAATTGTATCGAACGTACGGCTCAGGCAATATTGTAAATCATGGATCGATGAAGGCAGAAAGTTAATGAATCTCTTGATGCCCCTGGGCAGCCAGCGTGCGCTCGTTTCCACGGCCGAGATCCGGGCGGCATTGTCAAGATAAGCGAGAAGACCTGTTTTGCGGGCAACTTCAAATAGCTCCAAAGGCGAAAATGGCCTGACCCCTGGCAGCGGACGCAGTAAAAATTCATATCCGATGATCCTGGTGTCCAGATTCACAATAGGCTGCATATAACTTGCAAAGCAGCGCTCCAAAATGACATGCACCAGCTCGCTGTACTCCATTCGGGATTTTACGATGTCCTGCGGCATCCAGGAACCGTGCAAACCCATATCCACCGCTCCGGATACCTGTACAAGCACATCACCTGGCCCCTCCTTATCTGTTATTGCAAGCAGCTTCAGGAGCTCCAGTAACTCTTCCCTGCTTGTATATCTTAGCTGTGCTGTATTATCCGGCAAAACTTCCATTTTGTTAAAAATAGGACCGAGCACTTCTACGAGCGATGGGACAACTGGGCGGAATCTTAGCAACCCTTGATCGTCGGAAGGCAGTATACCGCTGCAGCTGCTGCAATTCATTAAACAATCCCTCCGGAACATTTTTCCTGTATTCCGTTTTATTATAGCACGCAAAATAGAGCAAAAGAACTAGTCTATTGGCTTAATTCGCCAAAATTCGAGCTTTTTTCGATCTGTTTTCATCTCTTTACACTTATTTATTTGTATTATATTCAATTCATTCCCAAATTCCTTAGTCTATTGACACTATTCGCTTTAGTTTTGTTCGACAAAAAAGCCGGCATGGGGCGCCGGCTTCTTTGACAGGCAAATATTATGGAATCTGAATCGTCTGGCCGATCTGCAGACGGTGCACATTCCGGATTCCGTTCAGCTTCGCGATTTCTTCCCAGCTTACTCCGAACTTCAGGCCGATTCTGTACAGGTTGTCCCCCTTTTGGATCGTATAGGTCGATCCGGATGGCGGCGCTGGCGATGTTACTGGAGCAGGCTTGGCGGGAGCAGCCGGTACAGCTGCTGACGGCGTTTCCGGTTTTACCGGAGCTGCAGGCGTTTCTTCCGATTCCTCGGAAGGTGCAGACGACAGCAGCTTGTATTTGGCGAACCCATTCTCTCCGGCTCCTGCATAGGTGACGCTTGAGGTATCGGAGGCCAAGGCCTGGGCGTCAGGCGATGACACGAAGGTCACTTCCGCATTCCCGAATGGTGCGATGGACCAGTTGCCGTCAGCGGACGGGTTAATGCTGCCATTTTCACTGATATAATCAATGATGACCTGACGGCTTTCATCCGGTGCGGCCAGGACGATACGCTGTCCGTCCGGGTTGGCCAGCTTGGAAGAAGAAGCCCGGTAGTTGTTGGTAGCGACGATAAACTCCTGCTCAGGATCGATCGGCTTGCCATCGTAGCTCAGATTTTTAATCCGGTTCGCGGAAGCATTCGCCACGTTTCCTTTGCCGTCATACTTCGCCGGTTCGGTTACATCAATCTGATAGGTTAGCCCGTCAATGACATCAAAGTTATAAGTCGGAAAATCGTTATTAACCAGCGGCTGTTCACCGCTTTGTCCCGGATGAATCTGATTGAACTGCCCTGCCGACCATTCCAGCCACTCTTTTACCTCGGCTCCAGTAAGCTTCACGGCATATACCGTGTTCGGATAGACATAGAGATCAGCGACGTTCTTGATCGCGATGGTGCCTTCCGGAATGTTGGTGTAATAGGAGGCTCCAGAACGCCCGCCCGCTTTGAAAGGCGCTCCTGCAGACAACACCGGCAAGCCTTCGTACTCGGTTCCGGCAAGCTTCTGCTCCACATACCATTTCTGTGCATTGGTTACGATTTGAATGGAAGGGTCATCCTGAACCAGCGCAAAGTAGCTGTTGATCGGGGCGGTCGCCTTACCGACCGGTCCGCGCACATACTCCAGTGTTTTGGTATGCTCTTCATAAACGGCTTGCACCACCGCAGGGTCCGGCTCAGCCAGAGATGCCTTTTTCGTTTTGTCATAGATCGGGCGGGCAACGGATTGCGAATCCGCAACCGTCCATTTGCCGTCCTTCAACTCCAGCTCCAGGTCGACAACCCCCAGGTTGTCCCCCCAATAACCGGATTCAACAGCCGGCATCCCGTTGATCGTTCCAGCTTCCACATCAACCCCTGCCATGCCTTCAAAGGCTGCGCTTGGAAACACCTTGTGGGCATGCCCGAACAGGATGGAATCAATGCCGTCCACCTGGCTCAAATATTTAACCGCATTCTCCATATTTGGAGTCTCGGGGGTATCCTCATATCCGCTGTGTACGAGCGCAATGACGATATCTGCGCCGTCAGCCTTGATTTGCGGAACAAATTTCCTGGCTGTTTCCACAATATCTTTGGCGATGACCTTTCCTTTCAGATTGGCCTCGTCCCACTGATTGATTTGCGGAGGCAGCAGGCCGATGATCCCGACCTTAAGCGTATGCTCTGTCCCATCCTCATCAACGACTTTTTTATCGATAATCCGGTATGGCGTAAAATAGTTTTTATCATTGCTTTCATCATTGTCCCCGTCAACCGCATACACGTTGGCATTGATGTAAGGGAAATCGGCGCCTTTCAGCGCTTTCTGAAGATAATCAAGACCATAGTTGAATTCATGATTGCCCAGTGTGGCGGCATCATAATCCAGCAGATTCATTGCTTTGTATACCGGGTGGACTTCTCCGTCCTTAAGCGGGTTGATCTTGGCCACATAATCTCCGAGCGGATTGCCCTGAATCAGATCGCCGCTGTCAAACAGCATGCTGTTCCGGGCCTCCTCCCTCGCCTGCTTGATGAGTGTAGCTGTCTTGGCAAGCCCGTATTCGTCTGTCGGCTTGTCCGTATAATAGTCATAATTCAGCAGGTTCACATGTAGATCGGTCGTTTGCATAATACGCAGCTTGACCTCAGCGCTGTCTTCAGCGGCCCATGTCGGCAAGGCCGGCAGTGCAAGCACATTAAACGCGACAATTGTCGCTGCGAGGCTTTTTAGCCCTTTTTTTCGAAATTTCAAGATTAACCCCTCCTATGAAAAATAATCAGACGATTTATCCCTGCATAGGCAGGCGGCAAGAACCCACAAGCAATGATTATAATCTATGTATGTAAAATCTGTGCACATCCCTTGTAAATCCTGTCCCAAAAATCACCTGATTGATACTCATTCTAATCGAACTATGGTTAAATGGGTAGAGTTTTTATAACAAATCATGGCCATGTGTGAGTTTATGTAACATATTCGAATCCCCTTCTAGTGCTGGACAGTCAAGCCGATGGCCGATCGTGGCAAGACATGTGATACTCGCTTTTCAGGAGCTTTGCACGATTATCCCGTTTGATCAGGTCAAGAAAAACAGAAAACCGGGAACCGAAAATACACTTTAGGCACGTTAAAGTAAATAACGGATCAAATGAGGCACGAAAATACCTGTTGTTACGCTATTCAGGACCATCGAATGGGTCTATTATTTTTTGGATCATGCCTTATGGAGGAGCAGATCGGTTCGAGGTCATGAGACATTCTTTGGAGAAAGCAGAGCGTTTAGGTGATGTGAAACCGACCGAAAGAAGGAGGGAGAAGGAAGGAGCAGAGCAAGGCACCGAAAAAATAAAAAGACCCTGGTCCTCGCTCATGCTAACCCACAACGTTCAAGCAACTTACCCTAAGCCCCCAACCTTCAACCCCCGCATTCTGATCAAAAGGGATAATGGTGCAAAGCTGTATGGAAAGGCATCAGGCACTAGGCAACGGACACCAGACACCACCCTATAGACCCCCATCTCACTCTGGCTACTAGACTCTGAGAGGGGCGAATCCCCTTCTTGCAAGAAAACTAGCAAAAAGCGGTCTGCTTTGATTCAGCGTCAACCCCAGCAGTAGATCTCCGACATCTGCTGAACGGTATTCATCAGCTTGCCAATGCGATCCAGCAATTGCTCCTGATTTCCCGTCTGGTCCAGGCATCACGCACGGAACATGGAGAGGTAGCTTAATGAGATGCATATATCTGCATTTTATATGCATCAATTAGGAGTCCTGCTGTCCGAATGAAATCAAAGCCAAGGATACCATCAATTTCTATCCCATAATCCATAGCACCGATTTCAACCTTGCATCCGGACACTGTCCAATCCCCTAAAACCACAGCATCGAACCATTTTGTAAAAACAATTTCTGTTCCACCTATACCATGTATAATGGCTGTCCGATCCGTACCTTCCGGTCTCACGCCGATTTCTGCGACCTTATCCGCATCCAGGATAATTCCGGCCGAACCGGTATCCAGCAATACATTTTCCAGATAAAGCCGACGCCCAGAAAAAACAACGTCAATGCAAACAAGGGGGAGTCCGTGTAACAATCGCAGATCTATCGCCATCTTTTGAATCCGACCCATCTCTCTTCAAATTTCAAATCCGGACGTGACGTATGCAGAAAATAAATTTCTTTCCCTGGTTGGTCCCTGTGTAATTGCTTGTATCGTTTCATTGCATCTAGTGAGTCTCCGTAACGGTCGATGACTGTCACCGAATCAATGAACCGGAACCCACCTTCCGAATAGGCTTCGGCAGCCTCGAATACGACCCATTCTTCAGGGAACTTTTCTTGAACCTCTTCCCATCGCATTCCAATCCCTCCTGCTTTGAGTAGTTAGTATGATTATAACAAAACTCGACCAGATCAACATTTATATTGAACAATGCATCTCCTTTCACGGTTTGGATAAATTGCTTCTCGGTAAGACTCATCCAAATGGCCTAAAAGTATTCAATGATAAAGTGGAAGGGATAGGCTTGGCGCTCCGGGCTGCGGACAGGCAGCTTCCTGATCTCTTCGGGCATCACCCGCACGTAGTGTATTCGTGGTACAAATTGCTTCAGGATCTCGTTCTGCTTCTCGGCTGGAAGGGATTGGAATGTCTCGAACGATCCGCTCCTGTGCGCTGTGAGTTCCGCCTGGGGCATCGTCTCCAGGTTCCGAATTTGCCTTCGGAGCTTCTCTTTGGACTCGTACAGCAGCGGACGTTGTTCCATTAAGGCTTTCACCTTCATGACGATTTTCATTTTTTCCTGGATCGTGATTTTGGCCCGTCCGACTTCGATCAGCTGCGGCTGTGCCTGTTCGTTCTCCTGCAGCTGATGTTCAATGAGCAGCAGACGTTCTTTGAGGTCCATCAGGCTGTTTCGCAGCTCTTGCTGCTGCAAAAGCGCTGCCAGCCGATGCTCTTTGTGTCTCTGCAGCTCAGACAGCACTTTTTCTTCCAGCAACTGCAGCTTCATTCCCTGGTTGTTGCATTTCATACGGCTGTCAGGCAGCACATGTCTGCAATGCCTGATGAACAACGTATCGTTTTTTCTCTTTGCTATCTCAAGCTTTTTTCCGCACCTCCCGCAGAAGAGCAGGTCTTTCAGCATGGTGGCTCCCGTTTGACCAGCCGGCTTTTCGCGGGTGAACGTGCCTGTTTGCTCGCTTTTCACCCGTTTCCGATTCGCCTCTTCCCACTGGTCCGGTGAAATGATCGCGGGATGCACGTGTTCCGTGATGATCGTCTCCAGCACCTTGTAGCTGTACACGTTCCCTTCCCTGATTCGCTTGCGATCCCGATAAACGAGCGTGCCCTTGTACACGGGATTCCGCAGGATCGTCTGAATGTTGGTGGGCAGATAGTCATGCAACTGTTGGGTTTTGAAGCCATCACCGTTCAACAGGTCGGCAATCTTGCGGCAGCTGAAGCCTTGGAGGTACAGCTTGAACATGTAGCGAACCACCCCGGCCTCGGGCTCGTAAATTTCAAGCTGCCTGGTGTCCGGATTGCGTCGATAACCGTATGCGGCCTGCCCGCTGACATGCTCCCCCCGTACGGCCCGCTGCAATTTATTGGTTTTGGTTCTGCGGCCGATCATCTCATATTCCATCACGGCGTACATAGAGCTGATATCATACAATAAACGAGATCCCTCCGAGCCCGCCAGGTCAAACGTTTGGGTAGGTGTAATGATTTTCACATCATGATCGATACACGCCTTCTTAATCAGCTGTGACACAAATCCATTGCGGGAAAGACGGTCCAAAGCTACCACAAAAATGGCCTCATATCGTTCGATGTTGTGGATCAGCTTCTGCAGCTGGGGGCGTGCTTCCAGTTGATGCTTCCCCCCGCTCACAATTTCTTCGTATATCTCAAAGGTATACCCGTGCTCACGACAAAATTCCTGCATCAGCTCACGATGATTCTGCAGCGTGTCTTCATTTTCCCCCTTGGCCCGTGAAATGCGCAGGTAGAGTGCTCCGAATAACCCGGTATCGCCATTCATCATACTCATCCCCCATTTTATGGAGCCTGATTTCCTCAGAAAACTCCTGATTTTTCGAAATCGTCCAGCCCTTTCTCTAATACTTCATTGATGAACCGCGTTTTGAAGCCTTTGCTCTGTGTGGCAGCTATGTTGCTCAAGCGTTCAATGAGATCCTTACGCAGAAAAAGCGTCTGACGCATATAGATATCCTCAAACCGTTGCGATTTGCGGACTGAAGTGTATTCTGAGGCCTCGGCAGGCGGAGCCGGTGGATGTTTCGCCGTGATCTGAAACAAGGAATCGGTTACGGGGGAGGGAAAGGTGTCAATGAAGTCAACTAATGGCTGTTTTTTCTTCGCCATGCTCCAATACCTCCTTCACCAGCTCCGCGTATGGGGAAATATAACGATCTCCGGGCATGGACAAAAATGCGGGCCTTCGTTCATAGGCCACCGTGCTCGCGTATCGCATCGATTTCGGGATGATGGTTTCATACATGGTTAACCCATGGGAACGGCAGTATTCCCGTGCTAGTGGCAGCATTTCCGAGTACAGTGCGGTGACGTCGTCCACTTTCATGGCCACAATGCCATCGATGATGAGCTTCGGGCGGCGGTTCTTTTGAAAATCCTGAACGATTTCGACCGTCTGAATCATCGCGGCCATGGCAAACATCTCCGGCTCGAACGGAATGATGATCCGATCCGCAGCCCCCAGCACATTTCCCATCAGGATCCCGATGTCTGAAGGCGTATCAAGGAAGATATAATCGTACTGATCCCGAATCGTCTTCAACAGGTCTTTCAACCGATAGAGCGGATTCGGGGACATGTCAAAAGCAAGAGCGGCAATGCGCCGGTTAGATGGGATGAGGTCAAGCCGATTCATGAGTGGAATGCTGACCTCCTGAATAGGCACTCCTTCCATCATCATGTCATACAAGGTGTGCTCCAGCTGTGCAGGGGAGTGCCCAAAAGCGATGGCCAAATTCCCTTTAGGATCGGTGTCCACAAGCAATACACGAGCTTCGGGAAGCTCCCGAACCATCGCCGCTGCCAGGTTGCTGATGAAACTGGTTTTCCCTACTCCGCCCTTATTGGTGACCACCCCGTAAATGATACCCATAACGATTCCCTTCTTCCTCAATGTTGTATAGTTCATTCTATGAGGACAAACACGTTGTTAATTATGGAAATAACAGGAGTATATGCAACAAGGCGCTGCCTGACAGCCGTGTGGTATGAAAGTACGTTGTTACATGATGAAACACATTGCGGCACATGCTTAAAAAATACGAATTTATGAAGACTGCTGCGATGCAGTTTTTTTCTTTATGGATTCGGATCACGCTTAGCCTTCACGGAGACGTTTACAGAGACGTTTACGGAAACGTAGGAAGTACACGTAGGACGTACACGTAGGACGTACACGTAGGACGTACACGTAGGACGTAAACGTGAGACGTACACGTAGGACGTTTACGTCTCCATGATATGTTCAAGATTGAGCGAATCCTTCACACGTCAAATAACTCAATTCATTTGCCCCCTACTCCAGCTTCTTATCCAGGGATCGCCGTCTCGTAACATATCATTAAACTCTCTGCTAAGCATATGAAATGACAAGCTCCTTCCAGCAGTACAGTAGCTTATCACATTAGTATAGTAGCGTCGAATACCAAGCTTTCCTGAAGAGATCATACCCGAAAAGACATCGGAAAACAACGAACATAAGTGAAATACAGCCTCCGTACAGCCCTATCTGATGCGGGGGCTGCGACACTGGACTAGTTCCCACGAGTATCATCTCGTGCTAACACTCTTTAACACTGGGGGCATTCGACACGTTCGCGTCTACCAAATCATGATCTATAGAAGGATTACAAAACAAAGTGTAGCTCAAATCATGAGGCAAAGACGTGCAACAAAAAAGCAGAATTATGTTAACCTCCACTCGCCAAGCTCGGCGAATGAAGCGGGGAAGCCTTCCCCCTGGAGGCCTGAAAAAGCCCGGAAACACGGGATTTTTTTGATTATTCAGAAAAATTACGTGTGATAATTTTAGTTGCTATAAGAAATGACGTCCCGACTGGCGCAACAGGCGTCACGGGCGTGACCGGAGCGACTGGCATGACTGGTGCTACGGGGGTGACAGGCCCTACAGCTCCGAATGTCACGTCGAATTACATGACGGCGTTTAACGCTCAAGCGCAATTTGTTGCACAACAGGGAATCATAGAGGTTCCCGCTATATTTACGAACAATGGTACGGCCATCAAAAATGTAAATGGTGTGCTTACGCTGGCGGCGAATCAAACCTATTCGATCAGTTACACGGCTTCGGGTGTTCCACCTGTATCCGGTGGCATGACTGGCCTGGGAGCAGCTCTCCGGATTAACGGTACGACATTTATCCCTGGCGGTTCAGCATTTAATCTTGGAAATCCAACGATCAACTCGGTTGTAAGTTTAGCGGGTTCTACTATTCTTACGACTTCAGGGCCTACCTCCTTAGCTCTAGTCAACATTACATCAGTAGGGGGCGCAACATTTAACAATGCTGATATGAATGTAGTTAAGATAGCATAACTTAACTCTGAAATAGCATCTACTCTCGATCAGGCTATGGTCATGGATATGCTGATGGGGAGTCAACCCCGCCACTCTTCCAAAGAAACGCAAATAGATCAGGGGCTTTCATGCAAGGCTGCCCCTGATCTTGTTGAATGCCGTGTAGACGTCGGACCCTTATCATGAACGAAACCGGTATCTCGTTCGCTTTGATATGGGGTAATTTAGGAAAAATAATTGGATTTGTACCTTGTTGTTTGATAAGAGGTGGATTATGGGTCAACCAAGCATCTCGTTATGCATGATCGTTCGGAACGAGGAAGAAGTTCTGCCGAAATGTCTCGGCAGTGTCAAGCGCATTGTGGATGAGATCATTATTGTGGATACCGGCTCCACGGATGATACGGTGGCGATTGCGAAGTCCTTCGGGGCCAAAGTGATTGAAATGCCGTGGGAGAACAGCTTCTCGGTGGCTCGCAACCGGGGGTTGGATGAAGCGACGGGGGACTGGATTCTCTGGCTGGATGCCGATGAAGAGATCGATGTGACTGAGGCTGACCAGCTCAAAGAGCTGCTGACCCGGGATGTGATCCGGGAGCAGCATATCGAAGGCATCCAATTTTATTTTTGCAGCTATCTGGAGGGAGGCGGGGAGGAGCATCACTGTCTTCAACGCATGGTGCGGAACCGGCCGGAATACCGGTTTGAAGGAAGGGTACATGAACAGATTCTGCCGAATATGCTGAAAGCCAACCCCGGCATGCAAATCGGGCAGGTCGATATCCATATTTACCATGTTGGCAATCTTGTCAAAAACATTGTGCGTCAGGACAAAATCAGACGAAATCAATCGCTGCTCCTGCAGTCACTTGAGGAGTATCCAGAGTATCGGCAGTATCACTATTATCTGGGGATTGAGCTGTTTCGATTGAATGAATTGGAGCGCGCGCTTGAGCAGTTTAATACAGCTCTGGCCAACCCGGAGGGTTTTCTGCCGGTGGTGCTGTCCAGTGCGTATAAATACAAGCTGGCTATATTGGAAGCCATGGGGCGTTATGACGACATGGTCCGGTGCAGCATGGAAAGCATTGAACGGTTTCCGGACTTTACAGACCTGCATCATCTCAGGGCGGTCGGCTGGCAGGGTCTGGGGCAAACGGGCAAGGCCATTCATTCAATGCGACAAGCGCTGAGTCTCGGACCAGCCCCTGAGGGATATCCGTCTGTAACCGGATTTGGCACCTATTTGACCTGTCGGGATCTCGGAATATTGTACGTCTCTGTCGGAAATGTGAAAGATTCGGATTTGTATTTAACCCTGTCGAGCCTGATGGGTGGAGATACGAGGATCACATTCGAAGAGCCGTCGAATCATAATGATAATGCACCATCCTTAAGCCATGTGGGCCATTAGGCTCGCCCACCCAAGTCCATCCCTTTAAATAGAGCATCGAATATTTCCCAAGCCCCTCTTCGATAAATCCTCCTGCTCTTCTGAGCCAACATCGAAAAAAAACGCCAATGGATCAGAGACAGCCTTCGTTCAAGGCTGTCTCTGAAGGTGTTTAATACCGCGTACTATTCCTCAACATCCACCAAATCAATGATCTCACGAATATCCTGAATATTCAGGGCCGCTGCGATTTTTTCAATATGGCTGAAGCTGATGCTTTCTCTTTTGCCGTTGGATAGTTCACTTAATGCCGCTTGTCTGACATTTGAAATTCTGGATAACTCCCTTAATGAAATATGATGATCTTTAGCCAACTCTGCTATTTTTACGACAATTTTCTTGTTCATCTGAATCCCCTCGCATTACTAAATATATAACTTGACGATACGCGTGGGCGTATTGTACAATGAATTCATGAATGATACGCGAGAACGTATTATCACTACTGTAATACGCTTGTTCAATCCTTAGCATCTGACTGTACATAAACAACCGCTGTACTTTTCTAAGAAAAATACAAAGTAAAGGTGGAGCAACATGCAAAATGTATTAGAATCACTCTATTATGGTGATCTGGTTCCCCATGAGCAAAGCGCCTCCCATAGCCCGGAATACAGATTACTGAACGAACAAATTACCAAGTCCCTGAATCACTGGAAAAAGAAGCTTGCCGAAGAAGATTTCAACGAGCTGGAAGCTTTAACCGATCTATATTATCAAGTTCAGGAAATTGATATGGCCTCCTCGTTTACAACCGGCTTTAAGCTTGGCGCAACCCTGATGATTGAAGTGCTTTCCGGCATGAGCCCGCCTGTCCCACAGCAGGATACCTGAGTTCCTGATTACCGTTATCATATCACAAACAAAAGATCCACTTCATAAACTTCAAATTCTCCCAGGAGCCTGGAACGTCAAGCCTATCCCTTCCGCTTTACCATTGAATATTTTTAAATCATGGGAATGATACACATCGCGGCTCCTACCAAATCATGATCTATAGAAGAATTACGAACTCAACTTTCGCAGAGCCCAAATCCACCGAATCATCCGTGCTTGACAGTCAAGCCGATAACCGATCGTGGCAAGGCATGTGCACTCTCTGTCCGGTGGCTTTGCACGATTATCCCGTTGGATCAGGTCCTCGTTGCCGCTTGTGAACCCAAAGGTTTCCGATGTCCTCGTTCATGCTGCCCCACACCGATCAAGCCACGCACATCATGCTCACCTTTTCCCGTTTAAGTACTGCAACTAGGCCGCAGCCGCAAGAGGCTGAACCGATTGGCGCGCGATCAGTCGGCGGTAAGGGATCGCCGGAATCGTCACGCCCATGTACAGCAATTTCCGCCACATTGTTTCTTCCCCTAGGCCCTCCCCAACCCTCAACTCCCGCATTCTGAGCAAAAGGGATAATCGTGCAAAGCTGTATGGAAAGGCACCAGACAACACACTAACCTCACTCTGGCTACTAGACTCTGAGAGGGCCGAATGCCCTTCCTGCAAGAAAGCTAGCAAAAAGCGGTCTGCTTTGATTCAGCGTCAACCCAGCAGTAGATCTCCGTTTTACCCCGTTATTTCAGGGCTTGTTTGACGATTTCATGCTGCGAAAGTTGAGTTACCAAAAAAAGTGCATATCACTCAAATTATGAGGCAAAGACGTGTAACAAAAAAAGCAGAATTATGTTAACCTCCACTCGCCTAGCTCGACGAATGGAGCGGGGAAGCCTTCCCCTCTGGAGGCCTAAAAAAGCCCGGAAACACGGGATCTCTATGATTATTTAAAAAATTACATTGCTGGCATAACTTCGTCAGCATCGCTGTCTAACGGATCATGTTCAGCCTTATAGGCCGTCAACTTCGCCACCCTTCAGCCGTTTATATGGCTCTGAAGGGTGGCCTTCAGCATGAAGTAGTGCCTTTCTTGGAGATAATCTGCTAAAAGTGAACACTACAATGGCAAGTGACTTACTTTTAGGAAATTTAGGGAAAATTTCCGCTAAATATGGTAACTTTTCAGCTGCCGAATTACTACCAGACGAGCTTGAACTGCTTGTTCAATCCCGTAATGTTACCGTGAATGTTATGAGGCAAAGGGGGAAATGCCAATGCTGACCGTCGAACAAGCGTTAACGAAACTCAGTGAATATGGAATAACCAGCAGTATTCAGATGGTGCGCCGCTGGCTGCGCAATGGGGTGATCCAGGGCGAGCGAACCGAAAACCGCAAGGAAGGCTGGCGAATCCCGCCGGACGAACTTGATCGGTTTATACAATCCCGTAATGTCACCCCAAAGCAGGATTTTGTGGATTACCCGCGTAGATCTGCAGAAGAGTGCTGGGGAATTCATTTGGAAAACATTTGCAAATATGGGGGGGGGGGGAGTACCCACCTTCAGATGACATCATCGAAGCCGTTAAAACGTCCATGTTTGGAATGTTGTACCCGCATGATGAAGAACACGCCCTTGTCCGGATTCATCTGCGGTTTGAGTGTCCATTCACCGGCAAGCTCTTCGGATCGATGGACGAGCTCGTACGCGCCGCAATTTCGCACCTCATCAGGGAGTACACTGCCGTGGAGCAGCACGATGCTGAACGAACAGGAGCAGACGTATTGCACGAGGATGAGGAGATACCCTATCTTACCCACATTACGCTTAATACAGGTCAGGTTCGACGCATCTATCCGGGCGAGGTGGACAAACAACTATATGCTGCCATGAAACGGGTTTGGAAGGACTCCTTCAAATCTGAAGGGGTGCAGCTATTTGAGGGATATCGATTCAAGAGCTTTCAATCCAGACGGGTTACCGTCGGAACTCTCTGTAATGGAAAAGGAATACCGATTTTAACGACCAACTGTTGCCAATGGGATGATGGAACGTACTGGAGAATACTCCAGAATGAATCTTGGATTCCGCTTGCGACCCAATCCAGTGAGCCTCCCCCCACTCCATATGTGGCAGATCAATTGGGGTTTGGCTTCATGCAACATGAAGATGCGACGGCATGGACAGAGGATTTTTCGCGATGTTTCGGTTGGCTTGTGTTGGATGCAGAACAGGTGATTTTAGAGAGCAAGGGTGATGAATCTCCGCGACAAGCCATTTAACCAACTCATCGCCCCCTCAATCATCGAGGCTTGATCGTGCAAATACTTCTGTCTATCTTCATACAATCGACGGGCTTCCTCATCCTGACTTAGAAATTCTAATGTAGTCATCGTCAATACCTCCCATTTGGATTTATCAGCACCTTTCAGGAACAACAGCCAGTTGACCAATCCTCCACTTTCTACATTCTTCAACATTTTACAGGATTGGCCTTCCTGAAGCTGCCCACTGTACAGTTTTGGTGGGGGCTGTTTGACGCTTACCTATTTTGAGAAGCCAACTTGTCGGATTTGCTCCCCCGCAAATAATCCTGCATTTGTCGATTAAGCTCTTTCCGATCATTATCAGTTCTCGGCGGGATCGCTATCACACCATCGCCAGCCTCTGCCAATTTATCAAAAGCATCAATCATCTTATACAGATCGTCCTTCATAATGGTGGTACCTCCTCTAAATTTAAAAATCGTAATTACGAAATAATATAGCACTTTATTAAGTCATATGCTACAATAAAACCATAAAGGTATAAGGAGCGGGATACATGAACAGTGAGTTAAAGGAATTGCTGCAATCCGTAATCCGGGAAGAACTTCAACCGGTTCATGAGCGCCTTAATAAGATTGAAACAGATCAGCAGGAGATGAAACGAGCCGTCCTGGATACGAATGAACGGGTTATGGAAATAGGTGACTTTCTGGAGAACCAGCACAGAACTATTGAAATTCTCTCTGCCCGCTCCATTCAACAAGAAGCTGAATTGAAGAGCGTTACCGGGAGCGTTGGTTATCTTGTCCACAAAATGGGCGAACATGACCGGGACTTACACGTTATCAAAACGCAAAAGGCTTAGAACGGGTGCGGCACCGAGGGTTTTTCGGATAAGTCCCTCTGGACACTCCGGCCGTGAAGGCATATAATCAACGTTAGTTCATATAACTGAGCCCGCAAAATCTTCAAACAATGCGGACGTGTCAAGGCAGCAAGCTGCCGTCTTGATGCTCCTTCATACAACTTGCCAGGGGTGCTGGAATCGGCCGGCTGAGATTGTGTCCCCAGACACTGACCCTTACAACCTGATCTGGGTAATGCCAGCGTAGGAATCGCTATAGAGTGACATGTCTTTTTTGACACCGTCATTCCTTCCTTTGGTAGATTACAAGCGTCCCGGATAACGGGGCGCTTTTTTTTGCAGGATCACGGCAGATGACAGCATTGCAGAAAGAGCACGGGTGATGAAGAAGGGAGAAGAAAGTATGTTTTCTTTGCAAAAATGGGGCCTTGGAGCGGTATGCTGCCTGCTCCTCATCCTGACCGCCTGCGGCGGGCAATCGTCCGCTCCACAGGATACGAACGCTTCCGGGCCTTCCGGCAGCGGCAGTACGGCCTCCGGGAAGCTGAAAGACGTCAAGGTAGTGCTCGACTGGACCCCCAACACCAACCACACCGGATTGTATGTGGCCAAGGACCAGGGATACTACGAAGAAGCTGGTCTGAATGTGGAAATTGTACAGCCCGGAGAAGGCGGCGCCGATCAGATGGTCGCCTCCAACGCGGTTCCGTTCGGCATCAGCTATCAGGAAAGCGTCACCCAGGCCCGCACACAAGGAGTTCCGCTCGTCTCTATTGCGGCTGTGATTCAGCATAATACGTCCGGCTTTGCCGCTCCGGTGGACCGGGGCATCAAGTCGCCCAAGGATTTTGAAGGCAAGAAATACGGCGGCTGGGGCTCGCCCGTCGAGGAGGCTGTCATGAAATCCATCATGGAGCTGGACGGCGGGGATGTCAGCAAGGTGCAAAACATCAACATGGGCGATGCGGATTACTTCACCGCAGTCAAGCGGGATATCGATTTCGCCTGGATATTCTATGCATGGACAGGAATTGAAGCCGAGCAACGCGGTGAGCAGCTGGATATGCTGTACGTCAAGGACTATTCCAAGAGTCTGGATTACTACACACCGGTCATCGTCACGAACGAAGCGACCCTCAGCAGCGATCCTGAGCTGGTAAAAGCCTTCATGAGCGCTACGGCCAAAGGTTATCAATATGCGATTGACCAGCCGGAAAAGGCGGCGGAAATGTTGTCAAAGGCTGTGCCTGAGCTGGATAAAGAGCTCGTACTGGCCAGCCAGCAATGGCTGAGCCCCCGCTATCAGGACGATGCCGCACAATGGGGTGTCCAGAAAGCGGAAGTATGGAAAAACTACGCCGATTGGATGTATGAGCGCAAGCTGCTTGACAAACCGCTGGAGGCCGAGAAAGCCTTCACCAATGATTTCCTGCCACAAGACGGCAAATCCTGATTTAATTCGGAAAGGAGACGGTTTTTCATGGCTAACACTCTGTTGAGTATTCAGGTGATTCCCAAAACGCACGGTGGAGAGGACAGCATTCCTTACGTCGATAAAGCGATTGAGGTGATCCAGCGCTCAGGCGTCAAGCATCAGGTCAACCCGCTGGAGACAACTATGGAGGGCGAGCTGGATGAGCTGCTGCATATCGTCAAGGAAATGCACATCGCACTTACCGAGGCGGGAATTCCAAGCGTCATTTCCCAGATCAAAATCGCTCATAATCCGAATGGAATCAGCATGGATAAGCTGACCGAAAAGTACCGTCCATGAACAGGAAAGAAAGCCTCTATTCTGTGTTCAGAAGCGTATGGCCGCCCGTTGTGGCGGTCCTCTTCTTTTTGGCGGTATGGCAAGCCGCGGCGGTCTTCCTGCACATTGAGCCCTGGATGCTGCCAAGTCCGGCCGGCATCGCCGCCGAAGCGGCCGCCCAATCCGCCCTGCTGGCGGATCATACCTGGGCTACCGTCAGGCTTACGCTGAGCGGTTTTGCGATCGGCACCGCCGTCGGGCTGCTGCTGGCCGTGCTGCTGCACCTGATCCCTTTTCTGAAGCGGGCACTGTACCCGCTGCTCATTCTGAGCCAGAACATTCCGACCATTGCGCTTGGACCGCTGCTGATGATCTGGTTTGGCTTCGGCCTGCTGCCCAAGCTGATGGTCATTACGCTGGTCTGCTTCTTTCCTGTCGTTGTTGCCGCCCTGGACGGGCTGGCGCAGACGGACCGGCTGATGATGAACTATATGCAAATGTCAGGCGCAAGCCGGATGGGCATCTTCCGCAAGCTTGAGCTGCCACATGCGCTGCCTTCCCTCTTTTCAGGTATGAAAATTGCCGCCACCTACAGCGTGATGGGGGCCATCGTGG
Source organism: Paenibacillus enshidis (assembly GCF_042136365.1). NCBI lineage: Bacteria > Bacillati > Bacillota > Bacilli > Caryophanales > Paenibacillaceae > Paenibacillus > Paenibacillus enshidis. Next base: position 18,492 of record NZ_JBHHMI010000021.1, read on the forward strand.
CCGAATGGCTCGGGGCGAGCGAGGGAATCGGCTATTATATGCTGCTGCAAAAATCAGCCTACCGCACAGATCGGGTTTTTGCCGCGATTGCCATTATCGTGGCCCTAAGCCTGATCATGTTCCTGCTCATTGCGCTGCTGGAAAGGCTGCTGATTCGGTGGCGGCCGGAGCAAAAATAGGAAATGAACCGGTCTGGCAAGCGTTATGCCTGTGCAGAGGAAGGAGTATGAGAGGATGGATGGAAAGGAAAATAACCGCAGGGGTGACGGAGAAAAAGCAGCTTTGAATGTTGAACAGGTGAGCATTGCTTTCCGGCAGCGGAAAACCCTGCTCCCTGTGCTCAAGGACATTTCCCTGACCGTGGAACGCGGAGAGTTCGTTTCGCTGCTCGGCCCTTCCGGCAGCGGCAAAAGCTCGCTGTTTCACCTGATCGGCGGACTGCTGACACCGGATCAGGGGTGTATTTATATGGATGGTGAGGATGTAACAGGCACGCGCGGGCGGATCAGCTACATGCCACAGCAGCCTGCCCTGTTCCCGTGGCGGACGACGCTGGACAACGTCCTGCTCGGGCAGGAGAATGCGCCAGGGCCAGACAAAGAGCCCCGCCGCGAGGCCCGGGAAGAGGCCCGCCGCCGGCTGGATGAGGTCGGGCTCGGCAAATTCGCCGATGCGTACCCGCACACGCTGTCCGGAGGAATGCAGCAGCGCGCGGCCTTTCTGCGGGCCATGCTGAGTCCGCAGGAGCTGATGCTGCTCGACGAGCCATTCAGCGCGCTGGACGAACTGACACGGTCGGACATGCAGCAGTGGCTGCTGCAGATGTGGGAACGCCACCGCCGTTCCGTGCTGTTCATTACGCACAGCATCGAGGAGGCGTTGCTCCTGTCCGACCGCATCTACGTGCTGTCTGCCAGACCGGCGTCGGTGCTGCAGGTGGTGGACGTTCCTTTTGCAAGGCCGCGCCGGGAGGAAATAACCGCAGACAAGGCATTTGTGGAATTGAAGCATGAATTAAGCCGCCAGATGCGGGAGGAAAAAGCGAAAAACACAGCCGCATGGGCAGGTGGCACCGTATGAGCCTTTTTGCTCCTTTAATCGACGCCCACATTCATCTGGACAGCTATTCAACTGAGGCGCGGGCAGCCCTCCTGTCCTCCATAACCGCGAGCGGCGTAGAAGCGGTCATTGCCGTCTCCATGAATCTTCCGTCATGCGAAGCCAATTTGCGCCTCGCTTCCGAACGACCCGGTATGATCTTTCCGGCGTTCGGCTACCATCCTGAGCAGCCTTTACCAGGCCCGGCAGAGTTGGACCGACTGTTCGACTGGATGGAACGCCATGCGGACCGGATGGTTGCCGTAGGAGAAGTCGGGTTGCCTTATTACACCGCCCAGGAAGCTGTGAGCAAGGGGGCCTCCTTTGACCCAAGCGGTTATGTTGAGCTGCTGGAACGGTTCATCCTGTTCGCCAAAGGGCATGACAAACCTGTAGTGCTGCACGCCGTGTACGAGGACGCCGATATCGCATGCACGCTGCTGGAACGGCATCAAGTCACCCTGGCCCATTTCCATTGGTTCAAGGGCAGTCCGGCCACCACCCGGCGCATGGCCCGGAACGGATATTATATCTCCTTCACGCCGGACCTGCTGTATGAGCCGGAGATCCGGGTATTGGCAGCAAACTATCCGCCATCCCAAGTGATGGCGGAAACGGATGGCCCCTGGCCCTTTGAGGGCTCCTTTGCCGGACAAACGACCCATCCGCGAATGACGGCCGACGTCATCCGGGCGTACTGCAGCATCCATGACATGACCGAGGCTGAAGGCAGACGGCTGTTCCATGCGAATACCCGCCGCTTTTACCGCCTGTAGCCCCTCTTCGCCGCTTGTAACCGGGAAAGGCCTGCCATGTACCGCCTTTGCCGCAGCTCAGCCTGCCGCGATGCTTCCTTCCGGTGAACCGGCAGGGTTAGACACGGCAGCGGCCTCTGCCAGCCGGTCATACTGCTCCGACAGCTCGGAGAAAAGCTGCTCGCCCAGGGCTGTCCAGCGGGCATGCTGGCCCAGAACGCCCAGCGCCTGCCCGATCTGGGCCAGCACCTCCTGCATTCTGACCGGGATGTCAGGATGCGGAATGGCGGCGCCGGCAAGCTCATACCACAGCCCGATGCGCACGAACACAAAGAGACCGTGCAGCACTCCTTTCAGCGGGCGCAAATCCTCCCGCCAGGGCGAAGGAACCCGCTCCTCCGGGCTGTTCAATAACAGATCATCCAGTTCAAACAGCTGGTCCAGCCGGGCGTGGCCGAATTCATGAATCAGATTTTCGGTCGTCCACATCAGATTGCTGCGGTGAGACATGAAAATTGCTCCCTGGAACAGGTTGTGGGTAAGCGCCCCGATCCCCCGGGTATCCAGAAGATACACCACCCGCACATGCGCGGACGCCTCCCGGTACATCTGTGGCCAGATCTCCTGGATCAGGTCCATGGCCTTCTCGTAATACCACATATCCGCGAGAGGCATGGAACGAATCGCCGGAAATGACGGCTTTTCCTTGCCGTAGGATTGTATGATCTCCGGCAGCTCTTGCTCCAGAAAGGCTTCAACGAGCGGATCGGAGCCCCCGAACTGGATGTCGCCATGCTTGTAGAAGCCAAGCCGCTTGAGTAGCGGGGCGGCTGGCTCCTTTTCACCGGTCAGCTCGGAGAATCCGATCTCAAACCGCCGCTCTCCTGCAGCTATCCGTACCCTGTCCCCCGTCTTGGCCAGCCTGACCTGCATCCCCTGCGCTTCCGTACCGAGATCCACGGCTGTGATACAGCCCGGAAAATATACGCTTCCCTCCGCATCCGCCTGCAGCACCGCTGTATCCGGCCCCTCCTGATGCTTCCATAGCGGGATGAGGACCAGACGCGCGAATTCCTCCAACAGCTGCTCCCTGACCGGCTTGTCAGGTACCCCTCCTTGAAAGGCGGGAAACAACCGGGTATCCATCCAATTCACCAGCACAGGATGCATAAGCTCACGGTAATGCTCTTCGCGCAGCATGCTGTCCCAGCGCAGCAGGTCCGCATCCTGCTCCGCACAAGCCTGCAGATGATGCCTCAGCCCCTCCATGCGGCGCTTCACCATCAGGGTATATACAAAATCATTTTTCATTTCGGACGGCTGTACAAACTTGAACATCTACATAACCTCCTTGGTTGCGGCCCCTGCTTCCGCAGCAGCCGGATGATGCACCGACGCATCCGAATCCTTGCGGATAGCCGGGTTCATAACCATCAATACGATCACCATAATCCCGAAAATCCCCATCACACCAAAGAAGCTGCGCACCGGTATCCATGACAGCAGCATGCCCGTAAGCATCATGGCGAGCGGACGGGAGCCCTCTGTCAGAACTCTCATCATGCCGGCCGCACGACCCAGCACAGGACGAGGCACCTTAAGCATAAATAGCGTCTGTAGCGTTACATTGGCCAGCGGGCTGCCCAGGCCGGCGATGAACACAAACAGCGCTTCCCATACCAGCCCCCGAATCCAGAACAGCATGCCGAGACCGGTCATCAGCAGACCGAGACCTGTTGACATGGTAACGACATAAGGCCACCGTCTGACGAATCCCGTTACCAGCGCACCAGCAGCAATGCCGATGAAGAAAGAAATTTCCAGCACCGCGAGCTCGGAAGAGTTATTGACCATAAGGGGAAACAGCAGAGCGGTGGGGGACAGCATGAAGTTGATCAGCATAATGTAAATGATCAGATTGCGCAGCAGAGGCTGCGTCATGATCGTGTCCAGCCCTTCCTTGAAATCAGCGGCCAGGCTGGCAATATTCATTTTCTCTTCCTTCCGCTCCGTCATGCGGGCATCCCGTACCGTCATAAGCAGCAGGCAGGATACAAAAAACGTAGCCGCATTAAAACTGAAGGCATAGACCGTTCCAAAGGTTAGCAGCCATGCTCCGAGAGCGGGAGCCGATAATCCTACCACGGTCTGTACCAGTTGGGCCACACTTTGGGCCTGAAACATATACGGTTCGGGCACGACATTCCGGACCGTGACCGCTCTGGCCGGTCCGAAGAATGCCGTGAAGGATGACAGCAGGAGCGCGGCCGCGATGAGCTGGTACGGCTGCAGCAGTCCGGTGGCCCACAGCAGGATGACCATGCCGATAATGAGCCCGCGCGCAATATCACAGCAGATCAGAATTTTCCGCTTGCTGCTGCGGTCCACAATGACACCGGCGAACATCCCGAGCACAATGAGCGGCAGCGTTTCGGCAACGAGCAGAACAGACATCCATAAGGCGCTTCCCGTGAGAAGCTTCATCAGCCAGATCAGCGCAATGGCATAGACGCCGTCCCCGATGACCGATATCGTCTGGGACAGCAGCAGCAGCCGATAGTTGCGGATGGAAAATAAAGCTTTGTAGGAATCATCCATCCCCATTCCCCCTCAGAATTCAATTGCTGGGTGCAGGCCCTCGGAAAATGGACACGGCAAGCGTATGCCATTCACAATCCGGGTCGCTTGAAACCAGATTTTCATCATCAAACTCCTGCTGAAGCTCTTTAAGTCTCGTCACGTACTCATCGATGCGGGAGACAGGCACCTTGGCATGCACCATGCCCATATGAAAGAGATCTCCCCTGTTCATATTGGTGAGCAGCGCCGTTTTGACAACCCCGAGGATATACATGGCGGCAGACAGCCGCTCCGAGTCGCTGTAGCTGCTGCCCACCAGCAGATGAAACGTGTCCGCCTTGGAGGAATAGCATTTCTCGACAATTCCGCCGCTGACCTTCTCTGAATGCAAAGTAATAAATTCCTGCTTCAGCATGCTGTCGAGAATATAATTCATTTTGGCCCTCGAACAGCCGAGCCGGTCGGCCAGCTCTCCCGCAGTGGAAGGCTTATCCATAATGCTCAGGAATACCTCCAGCCCCCTGTCTTTAATGAGCCGCTCCAAAAGCTCCGGCTTTCCCTGTACGTCACTGCCGCTGCCGTATTGCGATGGCGTCATGATTCATCCTCCTTACAGTAAAATAGCCAGTTCCTCTGAGCCTACACCGAGGGCCGAAAGGGCCATACGATCCTGATTGAACAGCTCGCAAGCGAACGACTGCAGCTCTTCAGCGGTCAGGCGCTCGATTTCGACCCGCTCCAGATCGATGAAGAAATCTCTGTTCAGGAGCGCGTAACGGCCTGTAATCTGCAGCAGCTTGGCGTCATTGCCGGGAACCTGCATCAGGTTGGTGATTCTTGCGGCCTTCACCCGCTGGAGCTCTTCCTCTCCAATGGCACCTGTTTTCAACTCCTCCAGTACGGATAAGATAGCCTCGTAAACCTCCTTGATCTGGTCCCGGCGGCAGTTCACCTGGATGCTTAAATATCCGCTGAGCGCATAGCTTTGCGTATAAGAAAAGACCAGATAGGCAAGCTCCCGCTTCTCTCGAAGCTCCACATGCAGGCGTGACTTCAGCCCTGAGCCGAGAATGACGGACAGAAGATTCATCAACTGCCTTTCCTGGGAATGAAAGGACGCCCCCACAAAAGAAATGTTCAAGTCCACCCTTGGGTTTGCAGTAGGCAAGCCCAGGATGCTCGGTTCGATTTCAATGACAACATCCCGCTGCTTCCCCTGGTACTTCCAATCGCGGAAATAACGGCCCACCTGCTCGATGACTTCTTCAGGCTCAACATTGCCCTGGACAATCATCTGGGTATTGTTCGGAATATAATAGTGATGCAGCCTCTCTTCAATCTGCTCCCGGTTAAAGCCAAGAATGTTGTTCCGGTTCCCGATCACAAATTGCCCCAGGGAACGGTTGCCCCACAGGGCTTGCTCCACCAGCTCTTCCTTGATTCTGCCTGAGGAAAAATAGCTCTCCGCTTCATGAAGGATAATATTGCGTTCATGCTCCAGACTCTCCGGACTTACGTTGTTATTCATGACAATACTGCCCAGGCATTCGATCATCATCGGCAAGTGCTCCCGCTGGGCAGACAGTGTACAGCGTGTCATCTCCTTGCCCGTAAACGCCTCATACAGCGCACCGCGGTCCATCAAACCGCCGAGCAGGTGGCGGGCATGACTGTTCATATTCGTATAATTAAAGGACACATGTTCGATAAAATGGGAAATGCCGTTCACATGATTTTCTTCGTTCTTGACACCGTGATTGATAAATACGCCGATATTCATTGTTCTTGCATGAGGTATTTTGCGTATGGTCACCTGCAGGCAATTTTCAAAAACAGCTTTGGTCACCAGCTCAGAGAACATCCTATGATCCTACTCCCTTCCCCGGATGGGCCTCGCACGGGCCCTGTACCGCAAAAAGCGGCAGAGCCGCCGTCATACAAGAGCGGCTCCCGCTTCCCGCTTATTTCAGGCTGCTGGCTAGAAGGAAACGCTCACCGATACTTTGACAGCTTCCTGGATTCCCTGCTCGCCAATCTTGTTCTCCTCGGCAGATCCCAGCAATGCTTCGGACAGCGCCGAATCACTGATGATCACCTCACCCTGGCTGTTTACCGTAAATGCCTCCGGGCTGAGCGTTAACTGTTTTTTCTCCTGTGCCATTTCAATCTCTCCTTTTAAATAAAATGGGATAAGTAAGTAAAACGTTCATCAATCGTACATTCTAAGAAGCCAGACAGTGCCGCCTACCAGACAACGTTCATACCCGTTTTTTTGATCCTCACCTCCCCTTAGGGTGATCCTCCCGTTATGCCAAGGCTTCAGGACATGGCACTAAGCTGATTCTCCCCGCTTCTGCCTGGAGCAGACAGCTCCCGCAGACGCTGCAATCCGGCTTGCTTGGGTGTATAGGTTCCCAGCGGAACAGCCAGAGCCAAATAAACTTCGCCCTCGGTTACCATCCAGCGCCGCTCTACAAACCTTTCCAGACAATGCCTCACCTCGTCCTCATGCACCGTAACCCCCTGCTCCCGCAAGCGGATGACCATGTTCGGGATCGATATCATATTGTCACATGCTTGATAAATCATTGTTTCATGAAAAGTAAGCAGCGTTGTAGGCTGTACGGCAGCTGAACGTGTATCCACCAGAATGATCCGGTCATCCTTGAGCACGGAAAAGAACTCACTCTCCCCGTGTTCAGCCTGCCAGCTTTGGACGGCCTGGCGCATACGGGATGTGTACGAAAACGGGTTTTGGTGGTCTGCGTAGTCAAAATCGAAATGGTAGGCGATCTGTGCCAGCTGTTCGGAAGGAAGTACAGGATAGATCAGCTCATAAGAACGGAGCGGCCGGATATTGCAGATCCCGTAGGCTTCCGGATTCATGAAATACGGACTGAAACGGTCAAGCCGGATGGGCGCGGTCCCTCCCGGGGGCATCAGGTGGGTCAAAGCCGGGATCAGCTCTGCAGCCGCATCATATTCCCACTCATTCTCGCCGGGAAAGCCGTACAGAAAATTCCACAGCGGTGTTACCGAATATTCAGAGCACCATTTCAGCAGACGGATGTTCTGGAGCATGCTCACTCCTTTTTTCATCAGCTTCAGCACGGAGGTGATCATACTCTCGATACCGGGCTGCACGTAATGAAACCCGGCTTCCTTGAACAGCTTGATTTGCTCTTTGGTCAGGTTCGCTTTGGTTTCATAGAACATGTCAAGATCAAGCTCATTGTCCCTGATGACCGGAAGTACCGTCTTGAAATAGTTCATGTCTATGATATTATCCACGGCCGTCGCTTTATTCGTGTACTGTCCGTACCGTTCTTTTAAATACATGATTTCGTCCAAGGCCCTTTCGGGCGATTTGCTGCGAAAGCTCATGGTAGAGCCGTTGAGCCCGCAAAACAGACAGTGTGATTTTTGTCCCCACCAGCAGCCCCTGGAGGATTCAAAGAGGAAACGGCGCCTGGTTTTGTGATCCGGCAGACCCAGCCCGTCAAATTGTGCAAAATAATCATCGTAGTTCGGATAAGGAAGAGAATTCATATCATGAATAGATGGAGAAGAAGCTGTCTGCTCAGGATGTCGTCCATCAAGGGCAGAGCGAAGGATGATGCCTGGACCGGCGCTTGCGGCCGGGTCCCCGGTATCCCGGAGACGGTCGATGAAGGAAATAAAGGATTGGTCTCCTTCACCCGAGCATACCGCGTCAATGAATCTGAAATTGCGAAGTGTCCCCAGTCCCATCGGGCTCTCGACATTGGAGCCGCCGAAGATGATCAACTTGTCGGGAAAACGGGACTTTAGAAGTTTAGCCATGCTTAGGGAGGCTGTATTTTGCTCAAATACTGTCGTAAAACCGATGACATCGTAGCGAGACCAGTCATAATCGGCCAGGCAGCTGTCCAGAAAAGAGTCCACCTTGGCACGCACATCCAGCAGGCGCTGAAAAGCCTGTCCTTTATTGGAGGAATTCCTCCTGAATCGGGAATACGTCGTTATCAGATACTCCTTATATTGTTCAAACGTATCTTCCCCATCAAATAACGATTGCGAGAAAATCCAATCCCCCGCCAGCGCATTGGTCGGGTAGGTTGAATTTTCGGCAAAGCAATCGTACTCCTCCAAGCCGATCAGAGCTGCGAACTTCAGATTCAGGTACAAGGTATCACAGTCAATACCACGGCTGCGCAGTCCGGACTGAAGCAGACCCAGCCCGATCGACGGCCGATAGGCCGAGGCAAAGGGCATGCTTACGAGTGCTACATGCATAACGTTCCTCCTCCTGCTTGCAAGCTTGAAATTCGACGGCTTCCGACCTTGACTGGACCGGGATGCGAACACAAGAAGCGGCCGGAGCGGGTGTGAAATACTCAGTGATTTCCGCCTTTAGAGGGCCTGACAGGATGTAAGGAGCTTTAAGCCTTGGTTGATCGATGTAATATGTGTAAATGATTTCCGTTTCGTTCATTGTAATCAGATCATCTCTTGATTTCAAGCAAATTTTGATAGACCAGATTAAAAATGTTTTCTTTATTGCTTCAAAAATCCCTTTTGCTCAAGAAAGCCCTTCATGTGAAGGCGTACCGGTTCAGTCAGCCGCACCGCCATGATCTCCGACCACGGGGTCGTCCGTTCCCCGCCCGTACGCTCAGACAAATAATGGCCCATCGTCTCGTCATACAGCTTCACCTGCTCCATCGTCTGGTTCGCATCGTAACCGTTCATATGCAGCACGGCGGCCTGCGGCAGACGAGGGCGCAGACCAGGCTCCTGGTCAGGTACACCTACGCACATACCAAACACCGGATAGACCAGCTCCGGCAGACCCAGCAGCTCGGCTACTTCGGCAATATTATTGCGGATGCCTCCAATATACACAATGCCCAGACCCATCGATTCTGCGGCAATGGCCGCGTTCTGGGCCGCAAGCGCGGCATCAATCGTAGCGATGATGAAATTTTCCGCCGAATCTTCATAGGATGTCTGATCAGGCTTATGCTCTTCTGTCACACGCTTCAAACGATACAGATCGGCACACCAGACGAGGAACACAGGACACTGCTCCACATACGCCTGACCTCCGGCCAGTGCGGCAAGCTGCTTTTTCAGGCCAGGCTCCGTGACCGCGATCACCGAATATGCCTGCACATTGCTGGAGGATGAGGCCATTTGCCCCGCCGCCACAATGGAAGCCAGCTGCTCCTGCGTAACTTGCTCCTGATTGAATTTACGGATTGATCTGTGGTTCATCAATACGGACAACGTTTCGTTCATGGTTCCTTCACCCCTAATCCTGATAATATAAACCGTACCGCTTCTGCAGCAATATTGTCAGCCCCTATTTTCTCATCAGCGAACACATCTTCAAAATTGACCATATATTTGTGGGACAAAGCCGCACTCATCACCATAACAAGGGCATTGGTTGCCGAACCGAAGAAGAATATTCCATCCTCCTTCCCCCTCAGCAAAAGCGATCTTACCTGCCCCCAGACCTCAACCAGAACATTCATCACAATCTGCCTGCGCGGTGAGCGCAGCAACATTTCCTGTTGGATCATAAAGCTTAGCTCCCCATCCTGGTAAGTCAAGCGAATAATCCGTGAAACCAGCAGACGAATCCCTTCAATGGGGTCCAGATCGGCGAAATTTACACTTTTCAGCTCCATAATGGGAAAAAACTGCTCAAAAACCGCCTGATATACGCCCTCTTTCCCCCCGAAGTGATAAGATATCAGCGCAATGTTGGCACCTGCCGCTTCACAAATCTGCCGACAGCTCGTTCCACTGTAGCCGTGCTGGGCAAACAACTTTTTGGCCGCCAGCAGGATACGCATTTTGATATCCGGTTCCGTCTGCGTCATTCTACCCCGATCTCCTTCGTCATATGCTAGTTTTATTATGTATCTTTGCCAAAGGGGAATCAAGCGGGCCGTGCTGCATGACCCGCAGAGAGATTCGCCTTTCGGCTGCTTATGTGGTCTTCGGCACTACTGCGGGAGCCACTGCTGGTTTTCTCTTCAAAGCTGTTGCCAGCAGGGCGACCCCCATACATACGAGCAGAATAAGAGCAAGCACTCCCGCCGCATGACCAGCGCCCGGACCTCCCAGCTGCAGGCTCATAATGCCATTGACGGCATAGGTGGCCGGCAAAAACGCCCCGATGTGCTGATAGAAGCCATTCAGCATTTCACGCGGCACCATCGCTCCCGAGGATACAAGCTGGATGGACAGCATAGTGATGTTAAAGAACATGCCCGGCATGCCGAATACGATCAGAAACATTTGCGTGAAAAACATGAAAGTCAGCATCAGCAGCCCTTCATACAGCCACATCAGCCCAAAGCCCTGCTCCATCTGTCCTCCCAATACGTTGATCAGAACCGTTCCCACAAACGAAACAACCAGTGCTGTTCCCACGTTAATCAGCACTCGCGCGCCATATTTGCTCCATTTGCCGACCTGATTGCCGAGGGCCATCGTTGACTGTTGTATATTCAGCCCCATGATCATGGAGCCTACAAACGTAGCCAAAACCATCATCATCGGCACCATTTGATTATTCATTCCAGCCACCGGGTGAATGGAAGTCACCTGCGACTCCACCTTCTCCGTTAACGCCCCGGCTGTCTGTTCCGCCGCTGCCGCCGGCATATTGGCCTGGACAAGCGCCGCCGTCGTTCCTTGCACGGCCGCCTGGCTGTTGATCGTGGCCGTAACATTCTGCTCAACACCCTGCATGATGCTCTTGATCGACATCGGATTGGCTTCATTGATGGTGTAACGGATTTCCGCCTTTTCCGCCGGTGACGTCAGCCGAGCAGTGAAATCAGCCGGTATTTCCATCACCATCTGCATTTCCCTGTCATTGAGTCGTTTTTGCGCTTCCTCTGCCGTCAATCCCGTTACGATTTGAAAAGGCAGCTTGCCTTCCAGCTCATCGGCAATCGTCTTGCCGACGTCCTGGTCCTCGTTGACGATAGCTATTTTCAGATTGCTGCTGCGCTCGGTTACTCCACTGTATGCGGTCATCCAGATAACACTGAAAATAATCTGGAACATCAGAGCGGTAATGATGCCCACAATGGTCATGGGCTTGCTGAAATAAAGCTTTAATGCTTTAAGCATGTTTCATCCTCCAAATTTAAATTAATCACACGTTTAAATCAAACGTTTGTTTAAAACAATATTAGATTTGAAACTATATGTCAATATTTTTATGTAATTTTCATTAACTATTACAAACGTAATGAACAACCTGTTGAAGCGATACAAGGGGCTATTATAGAGTAGAGTTAATTACTCAACTTTCGCAGGGCCCAAATCCACTTAAATCTTTGTAGCTGCTGGGTTCTGAGGAATTCGAATCCCCTTCTAGTGCTGGACAGTCAAGCCGCCAGCCGATCGTGGCAAGGCATGTGATACTCGCTTTTCAGGAGCTTTGCACGATTATCCCGTTGGATCAGGTACAGAAAAACAGAAAACCGGGAACCGAAAATACACTTTAGGCACGTTAAAGAAAATAACGGATCAAATGAGGCGAAAAATCGCCTGTTGTTACGCTATTCAGAACCATTGAATGGGTCTATTATTTTTTGGATTGTGCCTTATGGAGAAGCAGATCGGTTCGAGGTCGTGAGACGTTCTTTGGAGAAAGCAGAGCGTTTAGGTGATGTGAAACCGACCGAGAGAGAAGGAAGGGAGCTAAGCAAGGCATCGGAAAAATAAAAAGACCCTGGTCCTCGTTGCCGCTTGAACCTGAATTTTTCCGATTTCCTCGTTCATACTAGCCCAGACTAGCCCACACCGATCAAGCGACGTACCTTATGCTCACCTTTCCTCGTTCAAGCCCTGCAATTAGGCCGCAGCCGCAAGAGGCTGCACCGGTTGGCGCGCAATCAGTCGGCGGTAAGGGATCGCCGGAATCGCCACACCGATGTACAGCAACTTCTGCCACATCGTTCCTTCCGCTCCGGACAGGTGCGTTTCTTCCCCTTCGAGCAGGCGCAGTCGGCGGCGTCCGGTGTACTCGTTGAGATACGCCTGCAGATGCTTCGGACCCAAAGCTACATACGTACTCTTCAGCGATTTCCACGCCTCTCTCACCACTTTCCGCAAGGGCGTATACAGCCGATAGGCTTGAAGGAACGATTGTACCGCCGATGCACGGACATCTACCTGTTCGGTGATGAATGCAGTAAGTTCGTGACGATTTGCTCTTTGCCCATCTCCCTTCTTCTGCGGGACCAGGCGGATTTTGACCTGCTCCAGCTCGCCCGACTCCGTGACCGTGCACCCGGCTACGACCACCGAAGCATGCGGATGAGAAAACTGAGGCCGGGACGGATTACACCCATACAGGTCACTGTTCACCTTCACGTCTCCGCAGAGCAGCTCCCGGGCATCGAACTCCCCGATGGCATGGCGGATTCGATGCAGCATAGACCAGGCGGTCTTGTAGGTGACCTGGATCACCTGGCTCAGCCGCATCGCCGAGATGCCTTCGGGGAGCAGGAACAACTCCAGCGCCTGGAACCACTTGGTCAAGGGAAGATGAGTTCGTTCAAAAATCGTGCCAACCAAAGCCGACGTTTGATGCGCACACCTGGCGCACTCGAACAAAGGGATGCGCCGGGAAGTCAGACGGCTGCAGCGGGTATGGGCGCAACGCGGGCAGACGAAGCCGTTCGGCCACTTCATCGCGATCAATGCCTCCATACAGGCCTGCTCGTTGTGATAACGACGACTAAAGGATTGAAGTTCCGTTTCCACTTGGACTTCCATGTCTGCTCGCCCCCAAATCCACAATCCACAATCCACGAACATAAGTTCTTTTTTTCATTATACCAAACATGTGTTCTTATTTCAAGTTGAACATTCCACTTGAGCTGCCTCTTTTTTTCTTTTCTCGTTTCTCGTTTCTCTTTATTCCTTCCCCTAGGCCCCCCAACCCTCAACCCCCGCATTCTGATCAAAAGGGATAATCGTGCAAGGCTGTATGGAGAGGCACCAAGCACCAAGCACCGGGCACCAGACACCACACACCGGGCACCACAGCCTACAGACACCCATCTCACTCTGGCTACTAGACTCTGAGGGGGGGATCCCCTTCTTGCAAGAAAGCTAGCAAAAAGCTGTGTGCTTTGATTCAGCCTCAACCCCAGCAGTAGATCTCCGTTTTACCCCGTTATATCAGGGCCTGTATGCCGATTTCTTGCTGCGAAAGTTGAGTTGGTAACATTATGAAGCCTATCAGGTACGCCCAACTCTAGGCCAACTTCATAGCTTGACCCGTTGCAGCCGCAGCGCGTTCAGCACCACCGAGACCGAACTGAACGCCATCGCCGCTCCTGCCAGCCATGGGGCCAGGAAACCGAGCGCCGCAATCGGAATGCCGATGACATTGTAGGCCAAAGCCCAGAACAGATTTTGCTTGATGTTGGCCATCGTGCGGCGGCTCATCTCAATCGTGTCGGGAATGCTGTTCAAATCGCCGCGCATCAGCGTAATATCCGCAGCCTCCATCGCCACATCCGTGCCTGTGCCCATGGCCATGCCGACATCTGCCGTAGCCAAAGCAGGCGCATCGTTAATGCCGTCTCCAACCATGGCGACAGTACCGCCCTGCTCCTGCAGCTTTTTCACTTCGTCTGCTTTTCCTTCCGGCAGCACTTCGGCCAGCACCCGGCGGATTCCGGCCTGCTCCGCCACCGCCTGCGCTGTCCGCTCGTTATCACCGGTGATCATCAGCACCTCGACTCCCATCGCATGCAGACGGGACACGGCTTCACGCGAAGTATCCTTGATGGTGTCGGCCACTGCAGCCAGCCCTGCATACCGGCCATCCACGGCAATGATCATAGCCGTCTTGCCGCTGCTCTCCAGCTGCTCCATCAACTCATGGACCTGTGTATCAAGCTGCACCTGTTCCCGTTCCATCAGCCTGCGCGTACCCGCCAATACCGTGCTGCTCTCAACGACAGCCTTGACGCCATAACCAGGAATGTTCTCAAAGGCGGATGCCTCCGGCAGCTCCACGGAACGGGCCGATATCCCCCCGACGATGGCCTCTGCCAGCGGATGCTCCGAGCCCTTCTCCGCAGCTCCCAGCAAGCGGAGCAAACGCTCTTCCGGCATACCGGTTGCCGGGATGATGTCCGTCAGCTCCGGCTTGCCGTTCGTAACGGTGCCTGTTTTATCCAGCACCACCGTACGAATATTGCGTGCCGCTTCCAGATGTTCTCCACCCTTGAACAGGATGCCGTATTCGGCCGCCCGTCCCGAGCCTGCCATAATGGACGTCGGTGTAGCAAGACCAAGCGCACACGGACAGGCGATGACGAGAACGGCAATCGCCTTCTCCAGCGAGCCGGCGAAATCGCCCGGTGCAGCGAAGAAGTACCAGATTGCAAAGGTCACCAGCGCGATGCCCACGACAATCGGGACAAAAATGCCCGAGATGACATCCGCAATCCGCTGAATCGGAGCTTTGGAGCTTTGCGCCTCCTCCACCACCCTGATAATTCGCGCCAGCGTGGTGTCCGCGCCTACACGGGCCGCGCGGATTTTCAGCAGCCCGTTCTTGTTCAGGGTCGCGCCGGTAACCGGATCACCCGGCTGCTTCTCGACCGGCAGGCTTTCCCCGCTCAGCATCGATTCGTCCACCGCCGAGCGTCCTTCCATGACTTCTCCGTCAACCGGGACCTTTTCCCCTGGACGCACGATCAGAATATCCCCAACAAGCACCTGCTCGATGGGCACATCCAGCTCCTGTCCGTCCCTTACGATCCGGGCCGTACGCGCCTGCAGTCCCATCAGGCTTTTAATGGCATCAGAGGACCGGCCTTTGGCCACGGCCTCAAACCATTTGCCTACCAGGATCAGCGTAATGAGCACCGAACTGGTCTCATAGTACATTTCAACCTGACCGTGTCCGTGCATTCCAACCGACTCCAGCGTGAGATACAGACTGTAGAAGTAAGCCGCCGAAGTCCCCAGCGCCACAAGCACATCCATGTTGGCGCTGCCGCTGCGCAATGCTTTGAATGCCCCGACATAGAACTGCCAACCGATAACAAACTGTACGGGTGTCGCCAGAATGAGCTGGAACCATGGATTCATAAACAGCTCAGGCACATAGAGGCCAGAGGTGAAGCTGAAGTGCCCGACCATCGCCCACAGCAGCGGCAGCGACAGAATGGCGGAGATCATCCACTTCCACTGTTTGCGCCGGATTTCACGCCGCCGCACATCGGAGATATCCGAGCCTTCCGCCTGCAGCACGGCACCGTAGCCAAGCTGCTCCACTTTTTTAGCCATGTCGACAGCGGTGACCGTACCCGCCATATACTCCACATGCGCAGTTTCCAGCGCCAGGTTGACGCTTGCCGAGGTCACACCAGGCATTCTCGACAGTCCCTTCTCGATCCGGCTGGCACAAGCAGCGCAGGTCATTCCCGTAATATCAAAATCCGCCTGTTCCACAGCCGTACCGTAGCCGAGAGAGTCGATTTTGTCGCGCACGTCCTGAAGATTCGCGACTTCCGGATCAAAGCGTACCGTTGCCTGTTCCAAAGCCAAATTGACATTGGCCTGTGTTACCCCGTCCATCCGGTTGAGCCCTTTTTCAATCCGAGTGGCGCAAGCCGCACACGTCATGCCTGTAATATGCAGGGTTGCCTGCTCGTTCCCTTCCGCTTGTGCGCTCATTTTTGATCATCCTCCTCTATCTTAAATACCCCCATGGGGTATAATTAACTTCCAAAGAAAGAGCTTCATCCCCTGAAGCTCCCCATCGCTTTTGCAAAAGCCTGGTTTCTGCATCCTGTTTCAGACCACATCATAACCCTGATCTTCTATCGCATCCTTAATCGCCTTCAGCGTTGCTTTGCTCTCATCAAATTCGACCTCTACCGTCTTGGATGCAAGATCGACCCTGGCGCTGCCCCCTGCATTTTTAACGGCTGTTTGTACAGCATTAACGCAATGGTTGCAGGACATTCCTTCTACATTCAGTGTTACTTGTGCCATTGTTCATTTCCTCCCCGGATATATTATTTCATCAATTTCTTGACAGTAACCAAAAGCTCATCAATAACTTCATTTTCTCCCGCCTGTATGCGTTCGATCACACAGCTCTTCATGTGCCCTTCCAGCAGCAGCTTGCCGACACCGTTCAGGGCGGACTGGACAGCCGCAATTTGGTTCAGTACATCGTCGCAATATGTGTCTTTCTCAATCAATCCCTTGATGCCGCGGATCTGCCCTTCAATCCGGTTCAACCGGGATATCATGCTGTTCTTCAGTTCAGGAGAATGATGGCTGCGTCTGACCGCCGCCTCTTCACCGGCGTCAGTATGGCCGCAAGCATGGACACTGCCGTCAGCCTGCACCGCATCTGCTCCTACTTCCGGCTGCTTCACTGACTGTTCCCTCCCCCATGTGTTATACACACATTATAATATACCCCCATAGGGTATGTCAAACCCATTTATCTCGATATTCGAAGAACATAATTTTCGACCAAAAATGTCCATGAATTTGGTAAAAAATACTCATTACATTTTACTTGTTTCTGGTATAATGTCTACAATATTTCATTTTATTCGAAAATTCGCGGTTTATTCTCGCTTGTTCACAACGTCTTTTACGTGAAAATGTAAGAACATGAAGAGTTATTTCGAAGGATTTTGTTGAATCCGCTCACGTTGTATCATCACTTATACAAATCACGTTACGGGGGATGCGCTATGGTGTATGATGGAGTGCTGCTCGGCTTGATCATCGGTCTGTTCAGGGGCGGATTTCGTCAGGGCTTGACGGGATTAAGCAACATCCGGCTGGTTGCCGGCTGGATCTTTCCACTCCTGCTGCTCGTTCAGCTTGGTATTTTTTATCTTCAGGAGGACTCCGCCTTTCTGGCTTCCATTAACGGTTATCTGTTTATGGCCGTTTATGTGGCAGGCCTTGTATTTCTCTGGCTGAACAGGCATCAGCCCGGCTTCCTTATCATTCTGATCGGCGTGTTCCTGAATTTCCTCGTTATGGCTGTCAACGGCGGGCGTATGCCGGTATCCTTGACCGCTTCCTATGTACTTGGCCCTTATTATGTCGAACTGCTGCAGTCGGGAGAGGTTATATCCAAGCATTTTATGATGGATGACAGCACCCGCCTTTCTTTTCTGGGTGATATCATCCCCCTGTCTGCCCCTTATCCCCGTACTCAGGTGATCAGCGTCGGTGACGTCGTGATGAATGTCGGCATCTTTCTGTTCATTCAGCGTGTCATGGTGGTCAAGAAGAAAAAAATAAACAAACAGGTGAATCCGCATCATGCCTAATATACAGCATACTACGCTGAAGGGAGGTAGAAGAGGATGAAAAACATCAAATATTCACGCATTGTTGTAAACGCCATTATTATTGCTTCTGTTGTTATCGCTCTGACTTCCGGATACAAGATTGGCGGTTAATGACTTGTATCCATTCACCCAGACAGGCCGGTCCCGGCCTGTTTTTTCGTGTATTCTTCCGGCAGTGTCGATTTTGGTCACATCATTGTGAATGAGTGGATTTTTCGCACAGACCCTGATATGTTAGACATCAAGATTCCCTACAAGGCAGGAGAATAATACCCATGAGATTATTGAAATCTCTCCATCAGCACATTACCCCTACCGGCATCTACGCTGTAGTGATATGCCTCGCTGGTGCCGCGATATTTGGATATACGAACAAGGGGTCCTTTTTGCAGTATTCCTCCTTGGAATGGGTTACCGTCTATTCCATGCTGGGAGCCGTGCTTATCCTTGAATATTTCACATTTCAGCTTCCGCCTGCAAGCAACAAGCAGTCCATGGATTCATCCGTTTATCTTGCCTGCATATTCGTCCACGGCAGCGAAATCGCCATCTTCATCCTGCTGCTAACGAGCGTAATTGCGGCGATCCGGGATTACAAGCTTTCCTGGTGGAAGCATTTTATTAATTTTTCCATTTACGCGTTGTCCATTTTTTCAGCAGCCTCCGTTTTTCAATGGGTCGGAGGGTCCCAGGGGCCGCTTAATGATGGTTATATCGCCGCTTATGTTTTGTCCATGCTCAGCTATTTTGCCGTAAATACGTTCACCCTGGGGTTATACTTCTATTTGGCCTACGAAGGCTCGTTAAAGCAACTGCGGAGAGCCTTCGTCGCGGAATCCCTGCTGGTGTACCTGTGCACTCTGATTCTGTCGCTGGTGCTGACCGTGCTGATCTATCACAATGGCATTCTGGGGCTGGTACTGTTCCTGGGGCTGAGCATGCTGCTGTCACACGCCTTCAAGAAGCTGTTTGATATGTTCAGAGATGTGGAAGAAAAGTCCATCATGGACCGCCGGACCGGTTTATATAACCACAGTTATTTTGAAAATTCACTTGAATCCGAGCTGAGGACAGCCAGAAAAGACAAGCTCCCCCTGTCGCTTGCATTAATAGATATCGATGACTTCAAGAAGTTTAACGATCAATTCGGCCATCTGAAAGGGGATCAGCTGCTCGGGTTTCTGGGCAATCTGTTGAAAAAGGAAACGGAAAAAACCAGCATAACCGCCTCACGATACGGCGGCGAGGAATTCACCCTGCTGATGCCGGGCTATTCCGCCGAACAGGCCTATGAAGTGGTCAATCGCATCCGCAAGAAGCTGAACGATTCCCATTATGAAGGGGTGGAGATTTTCCCGCACGGGTGCCTGTCCTTCTCAGCCGGCATCTCGGAATATCAGGCCGGGATTTACGATAAATCCCAGCTTGTAGACCAGGCCGACAAAGCCTTGTATTATGCGAAGCGTCAGGGAAAAAACGCAGTCCATCTGTCCGGCAGCTATAATGAAACGGAACGCGAAATCGACCTCGCCCAGGATATTCGGGATATTGAACAGCAGCTCACCTTATTTCTATACAAGGATATTAATGCCTTCAAGCATTCCAAGCGTGTATTCAAATACGCCATGGATATCAGTGAAGTGCTGGGACTGGGACAGGAGGATAAACGCGGCTTCGTGCTTGGAGCCCTGATTCATGATATCGGAAAGCTGGAAATCCCCTGGGATATTATGAATAAAAAAGAAAAGCTCACCCCCGAAGAATGGAGGCTCGTGAAGGGACATGTTACCTGGGGCAGACGGATCGTCGAAGCCAACGAACGCTTTGAAGAGCTGATCCCGTTCATCGAGCTGCATCACGAGCGGTATGACGGCACCGGTTATCCTTACGGCTTCGCGGGGGATGAAATCCCGCGGCTGTGCCGCATGCTTACCATTATCGATTCCTTTGATGCGATGACGACGGAGAGGCCCTATCAGCGGACGAAAACGTTCGAGCAGGCCCTGAACGAGCTGCGCGCCTGCTCCGGCACGCAGTTTGATCCCGAACTGACCCGCATTTTTATCCGCTACATCAAAGACTCGCACCTGTCCTCCCCTTACATCCGTTCACTGCAGTAGCTATAATGTAAAGAAAGAATGACTTAAGGAGAACGGGATGAAATACAGACAACTCAAATGGATGATTCTTATCATTCCAACCATTACCGTCGGCTTGTGGGAATATGTGAGGCATCAGTTTTTGCTGCCTGTCATTTCGATGGAGACAGGCAACTGGCTGACTCCGTTCATTGTGTTTGTCATCAGTGTAACGCTGCTCAGGCGCCTGTTCACCCTCATGGAGGCATCCCGGGCCGAGCTTGAACGGGAACGCGCTGCCAAGGATGTGCTGCAGGCCCGGGAAATGCTTGCGCGGGAGCTGCATGACGGCATTGCCCAGTCGCTGTTTCTGCTGTCCGTCAAAATCGATAAAGCCGAACGCAGCATCGGCTCCGCTGCGGATTCATCGCATTGGAGCGGGATCCGCAAAACACTGCATGAGGTGGACCGATACGTCCGGCAGTCCATTTCCAATCTGCGTGATCTTCCGCCCCATTCGGACCGGGCGGCACTTCCCTCGATGCTGCAGCGGGTCAGGGACACAGCCGATGATGTCTACCCGCAGGCTGCCGTGGAGTGGGACATGGCCGATGAAGCCTTGACGGCCCGTGAACAGGCCGAGCTGCTCGCTTGCATCCGGGAAGCGCTGCTGAACGCCCGCAAGCATGCCCAGGCCAGCCAGATCAGCATCCATGGAACGCCCGCGGGGCAGCAGGGCTGGAGGATGCTTGTTGAAGACAACGGCCGCGGCTTTGAGGGCGACCCGCTGGACAGGGCGGACAGGTACGGGCTGCGCATTACGAGGGAACGCGCGGAGCAAATGGGATGGACGTTCACATTTGAACGGCGTAACGACAGGACTGTAATGGAGATTTCCAAAGGAGGGCAAGTCAATTGAACAGGACAAGAGTGCTGGTCGCGGACGATTCGGCCCACGCACGGGAGGCGATCTCCGATATTCTGGCGGAAGACGGGGCTTTCGAGATCATCGGGGAAGCTTCCGGCGGAGAACAGGCTCTCCGCATGACGGAGGAGCTGATGCCGGATTTGATTCTGATGGATATTCGCATGCCGGATATGGACGGGCTGGAGGCCACCGGACTGATCAAGATGCGTTTTCCGTACGTGAAAATTGTCATCATCACCGTATCCGACGATGCGGCCCATTTATTCGAGGCGCTGAAGCGGGGGGCGCAAGGCTATCTGCTGAAAAACCTGTCTCCCTCCACCTGGCTGGAATACTTGCGGGCTGTAGTCAGTGATGAAGCGCCGCTGAGCCAGGAGCTGGCTTACCGTATTTTGCAGGAATTCCCGGCCCCTCCGAAGCAGACGGCAGCAGGTCAGAGCCTGACACCCCGCGAGCGGGAAATTCTGAACTGGGTGGCGTCCGGACAGACGAACAAGGAAATCGGGGAAGGTCTGGGCATCTCGGAGCAGACCGTCAAAAATCATTTAAAAAACATTCTTCATAAATTGCAGCTCGAAAACCGCGTCCAGCTTACACGTTACGCCCTGGAACAGGGACTGGTCGACCGCAGCTCGCAGCCGCGCAAATAAACAGACAGGCACAGATACGCGTGCCTGTCTGTTTATTGTATTATTTGTAAATCATATGAATAGTTAAGCAAATAAAGTATATTTCTCAGCCTTCATGTGATATTTTTCATACTTCT
The DNA here is from genome assembly GCF_042136365.1 of Paenibacillus enshidis. Taxonomy (NCBI): domain Bacteria; kingdom Bacillati; phylum Bacillota; class Bacilli; order Caryophanales; family Paenibacillaceae; genus Paenibacillus; species Paenibacillus enshidis. Next base: position 40,064 of record NZ_JBHHMI010000021.1, read on the forward strand.
GTCAAATTTCCGCGCTCAATTTCCCTGTAATATAGCCCATTGTGGGGATGTCCCCGTTCCTTGCGAAATACTATAATGATCACTCATCAAGATTACTTATTGAAATATGTTCCGGAGGTGCATTATGAACTGCAGCATTCGAGCCGTGCTGAGGGCCGGCTTTACAAGCCTTGGTCTGGCGCTGCTTTTCCTGTTCCCACATATGGCTTGGGCTCACGCTTCGCTTGTGGACTCCAATCCTGCCGCCAATGAGGTGCTCAGCGAGCCGCCCGCCAGCATTGAGATGACCTTCAGCGAGCATTTGCAGCCCGCGTTTCTGTCCGTACAGGTAAGGGGCGCTGACGGCTCAAGAGTGGATGCAGGAGACGCAGCGCTGTCTCCCGGCGATGCTGCGGTGGTTACAGCCAGCTTGAAGACTGGTATTCCCGACGGCGTTTATACCATAACCTGGCGAGTGCTGTCCGCTGACGGACACCCTATTCAAGGGGTTATTCCTTTCCAGGTTGGCACTGCAGGCGAGATGCCGGGCGGAACCGGAGCTGCCGCTCCTTCTCCCCTGGCCCGCCCTGACCTTGTTGCCGTACGCTGGCTGCTCTATGCGGGTTTGTCCCTGTTGTTCGGGCTGCTGTGCTTCCGGCTGTACGTGTGGCGCAGCCATAACGAGAGCAACAGTCCTTGGCTGGGGGCGGGAGCGGCTCGCTTGCAGACGCTGATCTGGACAGGCTTTGCCATAACCGCCGCAGCGGTATTGGTCAGTCTGCCTCTGCAGGTCTCCTGGGATGCCGGGGTGCCGGTAGTCCGGGCCTTTTCCCCGGCGTTGATCGGTGAAGCCCTGCAGTTCACAACCGCAGGCAAGGTCTGGTTTGTCCAGGTCATGATCCTGCTGTTGCTCAGCGTGCTGCTGCTGTACGCCTTCGACCATGCCCAGCCTGAGCGCAAGCGGCTGTTGTGGTCCCATATGGCGGTCATCCTGATCCTCGGCATCATGCTGGCCAAAGCCTTCACAGGCCATGCGGCGGCGGCTCCGATCCCGGCTTTGACCATCACCGCCGATTTCGTTCATCTGGCAGCCGCCTCCTTCTGGATTGGCGCGCTCGCTGCCATGATCCTGTACTTGCCGGCAGCCACACGGCAGCTTCCCACCGCGGAGAGCGGACGCATCCGGAACGAGGCGATGCGGCGGTTTGCCGGGTGGGGAATGACGGCGGCTGCAGCCCTGCTGGCCACAGGCATTTATACCGCCCTGGTGCATCTGCCTTCACTTGGCGCGCTTGTTACAACAGGTTACGGCTATACACTGCTTGGCAAAACAGCGCTGCTGATCGTCATGCTTGCCTTCGCCGCTTACCAGTTCCGGCTTGTCCGCCGGTCGTCCGGCCACACGCAGAACGGAGCTGCGGTCCGCTGGGAGCTCTCCGTCGGCATGCTCGTGCTGCTGCTGGCCGCGCTGCTCACCCATCTGTCCCCTACTGCAGGGGCAGAGACCAGCACGGAAGGCGGCTCCTTCCGGCAGACAGCAGCCGCAGGCAGCTATACGGTCGAGCTAGCCGTTGATCCGGCCAGGGTAGGCAGCAGCAGCTTCCAGGTCTGGATCCGCGACACTGGCGGGCAGCCTGTTGCGGACATTCAGCAGATAACGCTGACACTGACGCCTGAAGCTGATGGCGGCCAAAACCAAAGCCAGGAAATCGTTATTCCCGCCAAGTCTGCCCAACCGTTCGACGCTAATGGGTTGCTCGCTGCCCTAGGCACCTGGACCGTTAGGGTGCATGCCCTGACCGGGTCCCTCGATTCCATCGATGCCGACTTCGAGCTGCCTGTTGCCGGCCCGTAACACGCTTATGAAGGGCCGACTGTACCATTCAGGGCTTCAAGAGGTTGTTTAAAAAGTCATCTTTTGATCACGAAGGAAGTCAGGAAGCGGACTCGACATCGAACCTTGAATTCAGCCGGGCCTTCCGGTGCTCACGCACCCCATGTACGCTTCGCTCCTCAGTCCCTGGCTTCATCCAACCTTCTCGGTGCTAAAAACCTGACTTTTTAAACTCGCACTTCAGGGCAGCAGCCTGAAATTATTTTAAAAGGAGTAAAAAACTGATGAATACACACAATCGTTCCTTCAAAAAGAAATTGATGAAATTATCCTCCACCTTTTCCGCTGCCGTGGCGGGAGCTCTGCTGTTCGCCGGTATTGCCAGCGCGCATGTTACCGTCTCCCCTGCCGTCTCGCAGCCGGAAGCCTGGGAGACCTATACGATCAAGGTGCCTGTCGAAAAAGATGTGGCCACCACGAAGGTAGCCCTTAAAATTCCGGAGGGCGTGGAGTTCAAGCAATATGAGCCCATTCCTGGCTGGAAGGTCAGCACAACCGCCGCTGACTCCGGCGCCGTCAAAACCGTAACCTGGACCGCTGAAGGGAAAGGAATTCTGGCCGGCCAATACCAGCGCTTTAGCTTTGTGGCCGTGAATCCATCCGCAGAAGCGAAAGTCGCCTGGGATGCCTTCCAGTATTATGCGGATGGAAGCATTGTCGAATGGACCGGCGATGAAGGATCCGACCTCCCTCATTCCGTGACGACCGTGACTGCGGACCCCGCAGCAGCGCCGGAGCAAAGCGGGCATAACGATGCCAAAACAGGACATGACGGTACACCTGGTGCAGCCGATACCAATGAAGGAGAACAGACCGCCACTGACAGCAGTGCTGCTGTCTCACAAGCCGCCCCGGCTGCATCAGCCTCTTCCGGTGTGCAAACCGCCACGCTTGTGATCAGCATCGCCGCCCTCGTGTTATCCGCTGCGGCCCTCCTGCGTGCGTTAAAGAGCCGGAGATAACGGGTGATATATGCTTACAGCAGAGTACTTAGGGGCTGTCCCATAAGTCAATTTATGATTTCTTAACTCAACTTTCGCAGCATGAAATCGGCAAACAGGCCCTGATATAACGGGGTAAAACGGAGATCTGCTGCTGGGGTTGAGGCTGAATCAAAGCACACAGCTTTTTGCTAGCTTTCTTGCAAGAAGGGGATTCTCCCCCTCAGAGTCTAGTAGCCCGAGTGAGATCGGTGTCTATAGGGTGGTGTCTGGTGTGTGGTGTGTGGTGTGTGGTGTCTGTTGCCTGATGCCCGGTGCTTGGTGCTTGGTGCCTCTCCATACAGCCTTGCACGATTATCCCTTTTGATCAGAATGCGGGGGTTGGAGGTTCGGGGGGCTTAGGGGAAGGAATAAAGAGAAACGAGATAAGAAAAAAGAGGCAGATCAAATGGGATGTTAGGCTTGAAATAGGAACACATGTTTGGTATAATGAGAAAAAGAACTTATGTTCGTGGATTATGGATTCGGAGGCGAGCAGACATGGAAGTCCAAGTGGAAACGGAACTTCAACCCCTTAGCAGTCGTTATCACAACGAGCAGGCCTGTATGGAGGCATTGATCGCGATGAAGTGGCCGAACGGCTTCGTCTGCCCGCGTTGCGCTCACACCCGCTGCAGTCGTCTAACTTCCCGGCGCATCCCCATGTTCGAATGCGCCAGGTGTGCGCATCAAACGTCGGCTTTGGTCGGCACGATTTTTGAACGAACTCATCTCCCCTTGACCAAGTGGTTCCAGGCGCTGGAGTTGTTCCTGCTCCCCGAAGGCATCTCGGCGATGCGGCTGAGCCAGGTGATCCAGGTCACCTACAAGACCGCCTGGGCAATGCTGCATCGAATCCGCCATGCCATCGGGGAGTTCGATGCCCGGGAGCTGCTCTGCGGAGACGTGAAGGTGAACAGTGACCTGTACGGGTGTAACCCGTCCCGGCCTCAGTTTTCTCATCCGCATGCTTCGGTGGTCGTAGCCGGGTGCACGGTCACGGAGTCGGGCGAGCTGGAGCAGGTCAAAATCCGCCTAGTCCCGCAGAAGAAGGGAGAGGGGCAAAGAGCAAATCGGCACGAACTCGCTGCGTTCATCAACGAACAGGTAGATGTCCGTGCATCGGCGGTACAATCGTTCCTTCAAGCCTATCGACTGTATACGCCCTTGCGGAAAGTGGTGAGAGAGGCGTGGAAATCGCTGAAGAGTACGTATGTAGCCTTGGGTCCGAAGCATCTGCAGGCGTATCTCAACGAGTACACCGGACGCCGCCGACTGCGCCTGCCCGAAGGGGAAGGAACGATGTGGCAGAAGTTGCTGTACATGGCCGTGACGATTCCGGCGATCCCTTACCGCCGACTGATTGCATGCCAACCGGTGCAGCCTCTTGCGGCTGCGGCCTAATTGCAGTACTTGAACGAGGAAAGGTGAGCATAAGGTGCGTCGCTTGAACGGTGCGGGTTAGCATGAACGAGGAAATCAGAAAAATTCAGGTTCAAGTGGCAACGAGGACCCGGGTCTTTCTATTTTTCCGATGCCTTGCTCCGCTCCCTCCTTCTTTCGGTCGGTTTCACATCACCTAAACGCTCTGCTTTCTCCAAAGAACGTCTCACGACCTCGAACCGATCTGCTTCTCCATAAGGCACAATTCAAAAAATAATAGACCCATTCAATGGTTCTGAATAGCGTAACAACAGGCGATTTTTCGCCTCATTTGATCCGTTATTTTCTTTAACGTGCCTAAAGTGTATTTTCGGTTCCGGTTTTCTGTTTTTCTGTACCTGATCCAACGGGATAATCGTGCAAAGCTCCTGAAAAGCGAGTATCACATGTCTTGCCACGATCGGCTGGCGGCTTGACTGTCCAGCACTAGAAGGGGATTCGAATTTCTCAGAACCCAGTAGCTACAATAGTGAGATTTGAGGTCCTTTGACTTTTATCTGACCCAAATCACCAAATGGGTGATTCTACCAGCATCCGAATTCCCGTAAGCACAATGCCGATCAAAAAGCCGGTCAGCGCCCCGTTGATACGAATCCATTGCAGATCCTGCCCCAGCTTGTCTTCCATAAGCGCGATCAGTGTGGCGTTATCCATCTTCTCCACATTTTCTCTGACCAGATCGCCGATCCGGCCGTGATTCTTCTCCACCAGACTGGTAATAGCCGAGATAATCTGCTCATTTAGCCTATCAAGCAGTTCCTCGTCCTTGCGCAAATCCTCAAGCAGCCGCGCACACAGCGGAAAAATATGAGCCTGCACATAAGCCCCATCCTCCATATAAGCCAGCAGGCGGCTGCGCAGCTCCTCCAGCTTGCCCAGCACCATTTCTTCGCCCTTCCAGGAGGCGGCCTGTTCATTTTTCCAATCATTTAATCTGGTATGAACCGCGCTGTCCGACGCCAGCTTCTCAATCTGTCCCTGCAAGCCTGTCAGCAAAGCAGAGCGACGCGGATGATGCTCCATCTGCAGCTCATCTATTCTTGCCAGCAAAAACTGCCGGATCATTTCCCCCATACGCTCCTCATTGAGGTAACCAAGAAACGCATTAACCGCGAACTGCATTAGTCCGTTCAACTGCAAGCCTGAAATGGCCTGCATGCCCATCGTTCCCAGCGTCATGACGGACTCCGGCTTCACCAGCCAAGATTCCGCCTGCTCAAGCGCATAATCCAGCGCCTTTTGGTCATAGGCGTGTTCCAATGTCTTGTTTGCCAGCGATTCAAGCAGTTGCCCCGCATCCAGGGAAGTCATCTGCCTGCGGATCTCCTCCGTAATGACAGGAGCGATACTGTCCAGCGGCAGCCGGCTCACCAGCCGTTTCGCTAGCGTATCGATGGCTTCGACCGCCTTAGGGGATGCAAGCGCCTGCTCCGCCCCGCCGAGCAGCATTTCCGCGAGCCGGATATCCTTGATTTTGGCCGCGATGCTTTCTTTGTTCAGCAAATTATTCTCCACCGTGCCCACCAGCGCATCTGTCAGCTTGCCCCGGTTTTTGGGGAGAAGTGCCGTATGCGGGATCGGAATGCCCAGCGGATGGCGGAACAGTGCCGTAACGGCGAACCAGTCCGCCAGTCCGCCAACCATTCCGGCCTCAAATGCGCCTGCCAACAGGCGGACAGCGCCGTACTGCTGAAACGGAAGGGATGCCGCAAATCCTGCCCCCATTATGACTAACGACCAGGTGGCCGCTTTCTTGGTCTGTCTTTTCTGTTTCGGTTTTGCCATGATTTATCCTCCAAACAATGCCCTGTAACTGAATTACCCTTTGGCACCATATTATCACCGTACGGCAAAAATCCCAAACAGCAGCCTTCATAAACCGTCACCATTCTACAAAAATAAAATCTGCCAATGACAAAAAAGGACCTGCCGCCGGTCACCAGACCGTGCGTCAGCCCCTTTTTCCAACTACGGATCACATGCTCATTCCTGCGGACGGGAATATAGCTTGAAATCATCAAAGTGGAAGCCCGGCGCCACCACACAAGTAACAAGCACCGGCTCATCGCCGAGTGGACGGGCCGTCTGCCACACACCACCCGGAACAAGCGCCTGCGGAGATTCTCCCTTCTCCACATCAGCACCTACAATAATGACGGTTTCTTCGCCAGGCTCTACGCCGCTGCCTCCCAGCTTCAGCTCGATCGGACTCCCGCTGTGGTACAGCCAGAGCTCATCAGAGTGCACCACATGCCACTCGGAGAATTCACCGGGATGAAGCAGGAAATACGTCGAAGACGCAGCAAAGCGGGGGCCGGAATACACGTCCGGCAGCACCGGTTTGGGAATTTGAAAATTGGCCTTCCACATCTCCTTGTACCATCCGCCTTCGGGATGCGGTTCCATATGTAATGCCGCCACCAGCGGGGAAACAGGTTTGCTCATCATCATTACCTTCCTTTATTAAAAATATAGCCTTATTCAAACAAAGACGCTCCCTCTACTGTAAGACACTTACATACATTTGTCACGTGGCAGTCGTGAAATACTATATTCCCTTTACGATATGCTTATGCCTCCACATCTATATGCTTATGCTTCCATATCTTAATCATATCTTAATCCTGTGTTATCTTTCTTCACAAAAAATCTTGAAATTCCCATAATCTCATTGTATCATTAATTATCTATCTTTATCGTGTTCTATTAGCTTACATAACAAAAATGTGTTAATTTTACAATTACAATGTTAAAATGGAGGCATAGACACTAGCTACTGGCTACTGGCTACTGAACCTAGAGCTTAAGCACAGACAAAGGGGGGCTCGTTCTGATTCAGTTTCGGAACGTCAACAAACATTACGGCAGCTTTCAAGTTCTGAAAGACATCAACCTGACGATTGAAGAAGGCCAGGTCGTTGTGATTATCGGCCCTTCCGGCTCCGGCAAGAGTACGCTGCTTCGCTGTATGAACCGTCTGGAGGCGATTTCCAGCGGGGAGCTGATCGTCAACGGTGTGGAGCTTCATGACAAGAAAGTGGACATCAACAAGTTCCGCCGCAACATCGGTATGGTTTTCCAGCACTTTAACCTTTATCCTCATAAGCGGGTCATTGACAACATCGTGCTTGCTCCGACGAAGGTTCTCGGTGTGACCAAATCGGAAGCCGCCGCGACAGCCATGACTTATCTTAAGCGGGTCGGCATTGAAGACAAGGCACAGAGCTATCCTTCACAGCTATCCGGAGGACAGCAGCAGCGTGTCGCCATCGCACGAGGGCTAGCCATGAAGCCCCAGGTCATGCTGTTTGATGAGCCGACGTCGGCACTCGACCCCGAGACGATTGGTGAAGTGCTTGATGTGATGCGTTCTCTTGCCCATGATGGTATGACGATGGTGATTGTCACCCATGAGATGGGCTTTGCCCGCGAGGTTGCCGACAGGGTCATTTTTATGGACCAGGGTCAGATTCTGGAAGACAGCACGCCGGCCGAGTTTTTTGCCGAGCCGCGTGAAGAACGTGCACGCACGTTCCTTAGCCGTTTGATCAACCACTAAATATAAAGATTTGAAAGGGGTTCAATCTTATGAAAAAAGGTTTGAAATGGAATGCGCTTTTGCTGCTCGTCCTCTCTTTCGCTCTCGTTCTTGCCGCATGCGGCAACAATGCTTCATCCGGCACAAACACCGGCTCTTCCGGTGAATCCGGCGGCAAAGCGCAAAGCGCGCTGGATGCCATCAAGGAACGCGGCAAGCTCGTTGTCGGCGTAAAGAGCGACACCAAGCTATTCGGTCTGAAAAACACCGGCACCGGTGAAATCGAAGGCTTCGACGTGGATATCGCAAAAGCGATCGCAAAGCACATTTTGGGTGACGAATCCAAGATTGAATTGAAAGAAGTAACCTCCAAGACCCGCATTCCCCTCCTGCAAAACGGCGAAATCGACATGATCGTCGCAACGATGACGATTACGGAAGAACGCAAGCAGCAGGTTGACTTCAGCAACGTATATTTTGAAGCAGGCCAGTCCCTGCTCGTTCCGAAGGGAAGCCCGATTACTGGCGTAGATTCTTTGACCAAAGGCACAACCGTGCTCGCCGTTAAAGGCTCCACCTCCGTAAAAAATATCAGGGAAAAGGCTCCGGAAGCCGAAGTGCTTGAATTTGAAAACTACCAGGATGCATTCAACGCGCTGAAAGCCAATAAAGGCGACACCCTGACAACAGACAACGCCATTCTGCTCGGAATGCAGCAGCAGGACCCGAACTTCGAGCTGGTGGGCGGCAACTTCACGGACGAACCCTACGGCATCGCAGTGAAGAAAGGCTCCAGCGATCTGCAGCAGGCGGTCAACGATACGCTGGCTGACCTGAAGTCAAGCGGTGAATATGACAAACTGTATGAGCAATGGCTTGGCGTTAAACCTGAATAAAAGAATGGCGGAAGGAGCCGCAGCAGCGTGCTCCTTCTTTCTTGCCATCGGTTAACGGAGGTGTGATCCGACATGCTAACTTTTGACATGAATATCCTGTTCAATTATTGGAACCTGTACATGGAAGGCTTCCTGAACACGATCAAGGCCAGCCTGATTGCGCTTGCGGCAAGCTTTCTGCTCGGCGCCCTGATTGCCGTTTTCCGGATAGCACCCTTCAAACCGCTGAATTGGCTTGGTGCCGTTTATGTGGAAATATTTCGCAATATCCCGTTACTGATTACGGTCTATCTGTTTTATTACGGTCTGGGTCCCCTGGGCATCAACCTTGACGGTTTTAAATCAGGTACCATCGGATTAAGTATTTACACCGCCGCTTATATTGCGGAAGCCTTGCGTGCCGGTATTCAGACGGTGCCCAAAGGCCAGATGGAAGCCGGCCGCTCGTCCGGCTTGACGTACAATCAGACGATGATCCATATCATTCTCCCGCAGGCCATCAAGATCGCGCTGCCGGCCATCGGCAATCAGTTCATTAACCTGTTCAAGAACTCATCCATTCTCGCTGTCGTGGCCGCTGCGGATTTGATGCTGATGTCCGACCGGATCAATTCGGAGACATTTTTGCCTGTCAGCGTTTATGCATTCACCGCTTTATTATATCTGGTCGTCACCCTTCCGCTCAGCTTTGTCATGCTGTACATGGAAAAACGGCTGGCCAAAACAACTTAAGGAGGGATGCCTGTTATGGATTTTGCTGGATTATTTTCCGGGCCTAACGTCAAATTTATACTGCAGGGCTTCCTCCTTACGTTGGAAGTCGGCATCTGGTCCATTGCCATCAGCACAATCGTGGGTATTATCTTCGGGATTCTGCGTTATACTCGAATCCCCGTGATCTCGCAGGCGGCTGCCACCCTTATTGACCTGATCCGCAACCTGCCGCTTCTGCTCATCATTTATTTCCTGTTCCTCGTCCTCAAGCCGCTCGGATTTGATGTTGAATTGAAATGGTGTGCCATCATCGGCTTGTCCATTTTCGAAGGCGCCATGATTGCCGAAGTGGTGCGCAGCGGCCTGAAATCGGTCGATAAGGGGCAGATTGAAGCTGCAAGGTCGTCCGGACTGAATTACACCCAGACCTTGTGGCACATCATTCTCCCGCAGGGCCTGCGGCGCATGATACCTCCGCTGGTCAGCCAGTACATTTCATTGATGAAGGATACTTCGCTGGCAGTCATCATCTCGCTGCCTGAGCTGACGCACAGCGCACAAATTGCCGGTGCCCAGAATCAGTCATTCGTTATTCCGGCCCTGCTGTTTGCGGCGTTCCTGTACTTTGCTGTAAACTATAGCATGTCGCTGATTGCCAGGAAGCTGGAAGTGCGGACCCACTGAGCAGCCATGGGCCAGTGAGCATTGACACGCTGACGGCCATCCTTTACTCTTAATTTAAATCATTGAACTGAATACCGCCGCGGATGAAGCTGACGGGAGAGACCTGATCCACAGGAGGATACAGGGCACCGAAGGAGCAAGCTGCACGGCACCCGGCCGGCAGTTAATCTCTCAGGTACATGTACCGCCAGCCGACGCAGCTCTGGAGAGAGCATTTTTGAAGCCACCCAAGGGGTAAGACGGGCCAGTGCCCGTCGGAAACTCTCAGGTACAAAGGACAGAGACAAGGGACTATTCCTTGTCCTGTCCTTTTTTTGTGCTTACATATTACGTAAGTAAATGAATACTGCACCATATCAGGAGGAATGGATATGCGCTTCAAGGATGTGTTCTCCATCATAGGACCGGCCATGACGGGCCCGTCAAGCTCGCATACCGCCGGTGCCGTTCGTCTTGGCCGCATGGCCCGGCACTGGCTTGGCGGAGTGCCTGAGCAGGCCAAAATGACGCTGTACGGCTCTTTTGCGGATACTTACAAAGGGCATGGCACGGATCTGGCCCTGCTGAGCGGTTTGCTTGATTATGATACCGATGATGCCCGCATTCCCGATGCCGAGCAGTGGGCGGAGCAGGCCGAGATGACATTTGAGTTTGTTGCCAGCAGCCTCCCCGCTCCTCATCCCAATACTGTCCGGTTTGAACTGCAGCGCGGCGGCGAAAAGCGCACGCTGCTCGGTTCGTCCATTGGCGGGGGAAATATAAATGTGCAGCAGCTCAATGAGTTCCGTGTCAATTTGACGGGCGAGCTCCCGGCATTGATCCTGCTTCATTCCGACAAGCCTGGCATGCTCGGGGCTGTAACCTCCGGGCTCGGGGCTGCCAGCGTCAATATCGCTTATATGCATGTGGACCGCAAAGGGCGGGACGGCGAGGCTTTAACCGCAATTGAGACGGACAGCGCTGTCCCTGAACAGGTCATCACACAGCTACAGTCATTAGCCCATATGTACGAAGTAAGAAGGATCGATATCCGCAACAAAAACAGGCGGCTGCCATAAATGCCAATAAAGGAGCAAAATAAGCGATGCGTTTCAGTCATCTTCACGAAATCAACGAGATCTGCCGGCAAGAGTCCAAGGCCATCAGCACTTTAATGATCGAAGAACAATCCCGGGAGACGGACACGCCTGCCCAGGACGTGATCAGCCAGATGGCCGACTATTACGAGGTGATGAAGGAAGCCGTGCGCCGCGGCCAGACGGAGGATACCGTATCACGCAGTGGCTTAACGGGCGGAGACGGCAAACGGGTGGCGGATTATCTCCGGTCGGGTGAAACCTGCTCAGGGGAAGCCTCTGCCCTCGCCATGGCCTATGCCCTTTCCGTCTCAGAGGTGAACGCCTCCATGGGGCGAATTGTCGCTACACCTACGGCCGGCTCCTGCGGTGTCATTCCAGGGGTGTTCATCAGCGCCCAGGAGCGATTCGGATGGCCGGATGAGCACATGGTTCGCGGCCTCTTCACGGCGGGAGCCATCGGTTACGTGATCGCCAACAATTCATTTATTTCCGGCGCCGAAGGAGGCTGCCAGGCCGAGATCGGCTCCGCCATTGGCATGGCCGCAGGCGCCATGGTCGAGCTGCGCGGCGGCACCCCGGAGCAGGCGGTTCATGCGGTCGGCCTTGCCTTGAAAAATACGCTGGGCCTCATCTGCGATCCTGTAGCCGGTCTCGTCGAAATCCCCTGTATCGTCCGCAACGGGCTCGGGGCGGTTACGGCTCTGGCTGCGGCTGATATGGCACTGGCAGGCGTACGCAGCGCCATTCCATCGGATGAAGTCATTGATGTCATGCTGGAAGTCGGCAGCGCCATGCCTGTCAAGCACCGGGAGACCGCCAAAGGCGGCCTTGCCCAGACCCCGACGGGCCGGCGGATGACAGAATCGCTGGCCGGCAGCCGCAAGGCAGAGCCAGGGGATAAGCGTTAGTTTCGTTCTCTGATTCAGCAACGTTTAGCAACGTACAACGCCCGCCATCGTGCAATATAACGGAAAAAGGCCGCTCCCGTTTCACCGGGAGCGGCCTTTCTGCTCATAAACCCATTATTTTTCTGTTACATTGACAACAACCTTGGCTGTCTTGCCGGCAAACTTCAGCGTGATGTTGGTTTTCCCTTTGCTGATGCCTTTAATCACTCCGTCTTTGGCTGTAGCCACCAGAATTCTGGAGGAGGTCCACACTCCTTTTTTCGTTACATCCCCCTCTGTGCCGTCCACATACGTAGCCGTTCCGGCCAGTTGCACCTGCTGGCCGACAGTAAGGTTCAACAATACCTCGCTGGTCTCAAGGTATTTCAGCGCATCCACCGTAACTGGCACTTTGACCGTTTTACCACCGTATTTTGCCGTAATACTGGTCTTGCCGTATCCGGTTGCCGTTACGGTGCCGCCCTTCACGGTGGCTACCTTGTAGCTGCCTGTTGTCCATTCGGCTTTGTCCGTTACGTCGATTGTCGAACCGTCGCTTAGCGTGGCTGTAACTTTAATATTATCCGTTTCACCCGTTTTCAGTGAAAGGGTAACTTCGGATGCTGATATTTTTGTGGCCGTGTCTACGTAAACCGTTATGGTTACCTTTTGACCGCCATATTTTGCTGTAATATTTGCTTTGCCTTTTTTATATGCGGTGACATTACCGTTCTTGACGGAAGCAATCGCCGCACTGCTTGAAGACCATTCCGCGTCTTTCGTTACATTTCTTGTATCGCCCTTCGAATTCGTTGCTGTGAGCGTAATCAGCTGGGGGTCGTCTCCAGCCGACATGACGATCAGAAATTTATCAGCCTCAAGCTCACTAGCAAGCCCTACTTCTACTTTAACGGTCGCTTTCAGACTTCCATAGGTAGCCGTTACAGTGGCTTCACCCTCGGCCATGCCTGTGATCAAGCCTGAAGAATCAACTGTCGCAGCTTTAGCGCTGCTTGTGGTCCATTCCGCTTCATTGGTCACATCTTCCGTTGTTCCATCTTTATAAGTTACCGTGAGCTGTTGCTGGTACGTATCATCAATATCGAGAACGAGTGATTTGGATTTCACTTCCAGCTTCGCAGGTTCGCCAACTGTGACGGTAACTGTGGCTGTTTTGCCGTTGTAGGTTGCGGTAATGATCGCAGTTCCTTTTTTGTAAGCCGTCAGCTTGCCTTGGTTCACATATACAATACTGTCATTATCGGATGTCCAGGTTGTACTATCGGTTACAATTTCCGTCGATCCGTCTGTATAAGTTACCTTGGCTGTCAATTGAACCGCCTGCCCGTTCTCGGACATGGAAATTTTCGAGCTGCCGATGTCCAAATGGGATGCTGTCTCCACATTGACGGTGATGGTAGCCGTTTTACCGCCATATGTCGCTGTAATCTTGGCGGTCCCGGAGCTATATGCCGTAATCAGTCCACCGTCGGACACAGAGGCAACCGCTTCGTTGCTCGATGTCCAGGTGGCCTGGCTTGTAACATCGGTTTCGTTTTCATCCTTCAATACAGGCTGGTGGGTGCCTTTGACAGCCAGATAGACTTCGGACTTGTCCACGCTCAGCGTGTTGACTTGGCCCACCTTTACAGGCAGGGTTGCCGTCTGTGTGCCATAGCTTGCAGTAATTGTCGTCGTCCCTGCACTATACCCGATCACGAAGCCGTCTTTCACATCTGCTACGGACGGGCTGCTGGACAAGTAAGAAGCGCTTGCTGTCACATTTTTACGGGTACCGTCCGCAAATGTCGCGGTCAGCTCCAGCTGCTGCTTCCCGCCAACGGAATCAAGAATGGCCTGGCTCTGACTAAAGTCAAGATAGCGGGCAACCTCCACACTTACCTTGACCGTTGCCGTTTTATCGCCATATTTGGCAGTGATCGTGGCTAATCCTGCTTTGTTGGCTGTGACCTTGCCCTTATACACGCTGGCAATGCTCTCATCACTCGATGTCCACTGAGCGTCAGCGGTAACATCCTTGGCCGCGGCCTCAGGATAAGATGCGGTCAATTTAAGCTGCTTCTCTCCGCCAATCCCGAGGAACAGATCCTCATTGTCTACGGTCAGCTTGCTTGTTTTCTCGACCGTTACGTTGATGGTGGCTGTCTTTGTTCCGTACTCGGCTGTAATGACTGCGGTCCCCTGTTTATAAGGTGTAATGCTGCCTTTCAGCACATCGGCCACCGCTTCATCACTGGAGGACCACTCGGCAGCGGCCGTTACGTCCTCGGTTGTTCCGTCAGGAAAAGTAGCAGTCAACGTAACTGTCTCCGGACCCTCGCTAAGCAAAAGGGAGACATCCGTGGTGCTTGGCGTAATGCGCTTCACCACATCCACAGTTACCTCTACCGAAACGGTCTGCTTGCCGTATACGCCGGTAATGGTTGCCTTACCGGCCCCAATACCGGTCACTGCGCCATTCACGACCGTAGCGACAGCGGCGTTGCTGGATGTCCATTCCGCCTGATTAGCCACCTTATTGTCTGTCGTATTATCACTGTAAGTGGCTGTAAGTGCAATTTGTTCAGATGCTCCCTTGCGAATATTCAGGCTCGTTACATCTGCGGTCAAAGCTTTTACGTTCTTGGTGACTGTAATGGAAGCCGATTGGGAAAATGCTTTGCCGTCCCCGTCCTTGAAAATGGCAACGATCGTTGCCGTTCCTACCGACTTCGCGGTAACTGTACCGTTATATACGGAAGCAATGGAAGTGTCGTCACTTGTCCAATCAGCATTAATCGTTACGTCCGAGGTTTTGGCATCGCTATATACGGCTGTAGCGTTCAGCTTTAACGTCTCGCCAACCATCAGCTGGGCGCTGTTCGCTGAGAGAACAATTTTCGAAACAGTTGTACTTGCAGCCCATGCCGGTGCGGCACCAACGATCAACAGCAGGAAGGTCAGCATGATCGCGAGCGGTTTGGTCAAACGGTTCCTCAAATGATTTACCTCCGATATATGTTTATTCTTTAAACTTCATAAGTTCATATATCGGTAGATGCTGGGAAGAAATTAAGATACTTTAGTCCTATTTTGACTTCAATTATGGCATAAATGAACTCATTCAAGACTTAGCCGAAATCACCCGCCTGCTTTCATACCCAATCTGTATTCCGTCGGAGTCATGCCGCACTTGCGGCGAAACACCTGTGTAAAATGCCTGACATCATGATATCCGATCCGGTCGGCAATGTCGGCCAGCTTCAGCTGGGGATCAAGCAGCAGCTTTTTGGCCTGCTCCATGCGCAGGCTGATGACATAATCCTTGTAGCCCTGGCCGGTCTTTTGTTTGAACAGCTGGCTGAAATAGACGGGATTCAGGAATACGACCGATGCTACTCCCTCAAGAGACAAATCCTCTGTATAGTGGGCACGAATATATTGCAGTGCCACATCTACCGTATGAATCCCCTCCTTCAGAGATTCATCTCCGCCGGATACCAGACTGCCCTCCAATGAACTGCGCAGCGCCGCAACCGCATCGGGAATGCCCGCAAAATCATGGTGCGGTCCGGAAACCGCCGCCTGAAAGGGCAGCTTCAAATATCGCCGCAAATGCTCCTTCACCTGGCCGACCAGCCTGCTTGCTTCCGATTCATCCTGAAGGCGGGCAATGCCGAGCAGGCTATACCGGTCCAGGCTGACGACAAAGCCATGACCGGCCGTGTCCAGCAGCTCAGAGAGCACATTTTCAACAATAAAATGCTCCAGATGATTCTTTCGCTGCACTGCCTCCATCCCAACCATAAAAAGGTGGAATTGCGGGTAATTCTCCACGAAAGGGCGAATATCCAGCTTGCCCGTATCCAGACCGAGCGCGTAGCGCTGAAATACGGCTTCCCTCAGGTAGCCCAGACTGGATTTCAGCAGCTTGCCTTCCTTCATTCGCTCAGATTCGGCCTGCACTTCTCCTGCCAGCGTCTCCACACACTCCAGCAGCTTTTTTT
Organism: Paenibacillus enshidis; assembly: GCF_042136365.1. Taxonomy (NCBI): domain Bacteria; kingdom Bacillati; phylum Bacillota; class Bacilli; order Caryophanales; family Paenibacillaceae; genus Paenibacillus; species Paenibacillus enshidis. Next base: position 56,165 of record NZ_JBHHMI010000021.1, read on the forward strand.
TGCCGATCGGCTTCAGCAGATAATCCTTTGCGCCAAGTCGTACCGCCTTCTGGGCATATTGAAATTCCGAGTGCGCGGAAATGACCACCCACTGCAAATGCGGGTGCTTGCGCTTGGAGATCCGCATAAACTCAAGACCGTCCATACCCGGCATCAGGATATCGGTGAGCACAATATCCACCGGATGCTCAGTCAGAATACCCGCTGCTTCCTCCGTGGAAGCGGCCGCATAAATACGGCTGTCCGGCCAGGCCTGGTGAAGGGTGCGCCCAATCCCCTGGCGGATCGTATGCTCGTCATCAGCTATCAGTATATTCATCGCTTTTCCTCTCCTTTGGAAGCGGAATGGTTACGGTGATTACAGTTCCTTTCCCGGGTTTTCCTGCGATACCAAGCCCAAATTCCTTGCCGAACATATGATGCAGACGCATTTGCAGATTCTGTAGGCCGATATGGCCGGATCTGCCGCTGATGCTCTGTTTGCCCGGATTAGCCAGCGCGTACCGGACATCGATTAAACGCTCCGAGGTGATGCCGACACCATTGTCGGCAATGGTCAGTCGCAGCGTATGCCCCGCTTCCTCGGCACGGACATGCAGTTCCCCGCGCACACTCAGCTCCAGCGGCTCAAGGCCATGCTTGACCGCATTCTCAATCAAAGGCTGGAGCGTCATTTTGGGAATACGGATATCCATCCAGCGCTCGCTGATCTCCATGAGCACGGTAACCCTGCCCTCCAGACGGGCTTGAATAATCGTCAGATAATGCCCCATCTGCTCTACTTCCTCCCGCAGGGTCACCTCCGCTCCCTCTTCCCAATGGCTGCTGTAGCGGAACAGATGGGACAAGGCCAGCACGACCTCACCGAGCTGATCCTGCCCCTTCTCATCGAGCAGCCAGTAGATCATATCAAGCGTATTGTATAAAAAATGGGGATTTACCTGGGTTTGCAGGGCGTGCAGCTCTGCGTTCTTCTCACTGACCGAAGATATTTTGACCAGTTCGATCAGCTCCTCGATCCGCCCGACCATATGGTTAAAGGAATCTACCAATTGATTGACTTCCTGATAGGAGGTGACCTCCAGCCGCCGCCGGAAATTGCCTGTCTCGACCAGCTTCATTTCACGAATCAGCCGCTTCAGAGGCTGAGATATGCTTCTGGACACCACCAGGGCAATAAGTGCGGACAGAATAATCAGAACAGGGGCGACAATCAGCAGAAAGCGCTGCGTCTGAGCCAGTTCGACATTCAAATCCCGATTTGGAGTTACACTGATCACGGACCAGTCGGCATAAGGAAGCCGGGAAGCAATGACGACCTGCTGGTCGCTCCGTTCCACGATGATGTCGTCTCCGCCGGCCGCCTCCAGGCTTTCAAGGGACGGGGGAGGGTTAACGGAGGTTGACGAGACGATCCGTCCCCCCTGGCCCATCAGGTAAACCTCACTGTTCGGGCCTAGACGCAGATTATGGAGGGCAGCCAGTATCGACTTCGGCTCCGCCTCAATCAGCACGATACCGATTGGCTTATGTTCATCCAGATCATAGAGCTGACGCCCGAATGCAAAAACAGGCCTCTTCTCCATCTGGTCAATAACCGAATGGGGATAGACGCCCAGCCAGGCAATTTTGCCTGCGGATTTCTTGATTTCCTTATACCATTCCGCATGCATGTATTCCGGATCTATAACATTCATGTAGTTGCCGTAATTATATACCTTGCCGTTGTCCTTCAAGACATGAATGCCTATCAGATCTTCCCGCGAATAATAAATAGCGCCCAGAATATTGGTAATTGTGCGCTCATTAATATAAGCAACTGCCTCTGGCTGATAAGCGGTTTCCGTACCGAGCAGCCGGACAAGGTCCAGGTTATTGGTAATGGATTTGGTCAGACTGTTATAGCCGTTCAGCAGCAAATCGAATAGCCCTGCCGTCTGGGACACGTTCTTGCGGGCCAGATCGCTGATTTTGTCATGGAATTGCACGGTGGTCCGGTTGTAGAACAGCAGGCTTACCGCCAGCACAATGCCTGACATGCAGAAGAGAAACAGAATGAACATCCGATGATGAATGGATTGAAAACGGCGCTGCAAACGTATATACGCTCCTTTCGTCTCGTTTGTCCCATCTGCCCCTCTTCGTGCTGGCCATGTGCTGGACAAGCCTGATTCAGCCCTTCACCGCGCCGGCAACCATACCTTTGGTAATCCGTTCGGAGAGCAGGAAATAAATGATGATGACCGGAAGCGCCCCCATCACGAGATACGCGCCGATGTTGCCGTAATTAACGGTATATTGGCTGACAAACGTATAGATACCGAATGGCAGCGTTTTTAGCTTTTCTGAGGAAATAAACGTAGCTGCCATGATGTATTCATTCCAGATATTAATGAACGTCAGAATGCAGACCGTCATGACCGGCGGTATAGAGATCGGCAGAATGATGCTCCGGAAAATCCGGTATATGTTCGCCCCATCCATATAAGCCGACTCTTCAATCTCATGAGGAATAGACCTCATAAAACCACTGAGGATGAACACCGCGATTGGAGTCTGGAACGCAACGTAGGGCAGAATCAATGACAAATGGGTGTTCAGGATATTTACATTTTTAAAAATGACCATTAAGGGCAGCAGTGTAGCCTGCATCGGGATCATCATGCCTACGAGAAACACCAGCATAACAATTCCGCCATAACGCCAGCGGAAGCGTGTGATCGCATAAGCTGTCATGGAGCTGAGCAGAATGACGCAGATCATCGTCACTCCGGTAACAAACACACTGTTGGACAGGTACTGCAGGTAGCTGCCTGATTCAAAAGCCTCTTGATAATTACTCCAACGTGGTGTTTCGGGAAGAGCAAAGAAGCTACCGCCCAGAATCTCCTCATTGGTCTTCAGCGAATACGTCAACAGCCAAAACAGCGGATACACCTGCGTAACGACGAGGACCGCAAGCACAACATATACGATTGACTTTTTTAACGTTTTCATCGGCTCCGGCCTCCTTAGTTTACCTTATTCTCGATTCGTTTGAAAACAAAATTTATGATGACTGTAAATACAAGGCAGAAAACGACCAGGAAGGATGCCAGGGCGCTGCCGTATCCATATTTCATCGACAGGAAGGACATGCCGTACATATAGGTGGCCACGGTGTCTGTGGCATGAGCCGGACCGCCGCCTGTCATGACCCAGATCAGATCGAAGGACTGCAGTGAGCCGATAAAGGCCAGAACGATGGAGATTTTAAAAATCGGGACGATCAGCGGCAGCGTGACATAACGGTCGGCCTTGAAGCCTTCGGCTCCGTCAATTTTGGCCGCCTCATACAGCTCGTTGGGAATGTTCTGCACACCTGTAAACTGAATCAGCAGATGATACCCGAAATACTGCCACAGGGCTACGAAGAAGAGTGAATAGATGGCAATATCAGGCTCAGTCAGCCAGTTCCGGGTCCATGCTTCAAGTCCTAATGACGTGAGAACTCCGTTCAGCATGCCGCCCATCGAAGCAGGATTGTAAATCGTTTTCCACAGTTGGCCGATGATAACGACAGACAGGATGACAGGCAGAAAGTAGATGGTGACGAGGGTATTGGATTTTCGCACGTACCGGTTCAACAAGATCGCAATCAGCAGACAGACTGGAATTTCAAGCATTGAAAACACGGCAAACATAATCGTGCGCTTCACGGAAGGCCAGAACAATGGATCATCGGTCAAAAATTTCTGGTAATTAGCCACACCTACAAACTTCGCATCCGAGATTCCGTTCCAATCCAGCAGGCCGCTGTAAATGGACACGAGAATCGGTATGAACACCATACAAACGTAAAGCAGCAGACAAGGCAACACGAATACCGCAATGGTGCCGGCCCGCACTTTTAATACATTCATGGTTCTCCTCCTTTATCTGTATCTCTTACTCTATCCTCTATTGCAGAGCTTTTTTTGCCGATCCTAAAAGCAGGGAAGGAACCGGAAGGCTCCCTCCCTGCCGCTGGCCGGGCCATTCTGTTATTGCGGATTGGCTTCAAAGGCAGCCTGGTGCTCCTGCGCTACCTGGGCCGGGTCTGCATCCGTGACGAACAGATTTTGAATGCTGCTCAGATGCGCCTGGGCGACTGCAGGGTTCATCGTATTATCGAAGGCCAGATCTCCGCCCTTAATATTTTTGAACAGCTCGTTGAGACCGACGGCGAGCTCCGAATAGCCTGCTGCTTTAAAGTCGCCTTCAATTTTGTGGCCGCTGCCTACTGCGTCCTTAAGCTCAAACTTAACTTTAGGCATTTCGGTCATAAAATAATGCAGGAAGTTTTTGGTTTCTTCCAGGTGCTCGCTGTTCGCGGAAATCGCAAAGGCGCTGCCTGGCGCAATAATATATTCGTTGACATCACCTTTGCCGTTCACCGTAGGGAACTGGAATGCGGCTACCTGATCCGCTACAGAGGACGAGTCAATAGCTCCGGTCTCCCAGGTGCCCATGATGTACATGGCCGCTTTGCCTGTTTTGAAAATGTTGCCGCCAGCATTGTAATCGATCGAAGTTGCTCCATCCGGGAATGCTCCGGCTTTCACCAGCTCCTGGAACGCTGCTACAGCTTCCGTAAATGCGGGATCATTGAACGTTTTCTTGCCGTCAATGACGTCCTGCAAGAAGCCAGGGCCGCCGTTGGTGCGAAGCAGGATGTTCATGAACAACAGCGAGCCTGTCCAGGAGTCCTTCTCACCGATCGCGATCGGGGTAATGCCTTTGGCTTTCAAAGTCTTGACAACTTCAAGCAGCTCATCAAATGTTTTTGGCGTTTCCTTAATGCCGGCTTGCTCGAACAGAGCCTTGTTGTAGTACACGACTTCGATGTTATTGCCGTCAGGAAGCGCGTATACGTTGCTATCGAAGCTGTAATAGTTCAGCAAACCGTCCTGGAATTTATCCTTCAGATTGTCGCGGTCCACCACGTCATTAAGCGGTGCCAACAATCCGGCGTCAACGAAGGGCTTCATCTGAGCCGCCGGGTTCACGATGGTAATATCCGGAACCTCTTTGGAAGCAGCCTGTGTTTTCAGCTTCAGCTTCTGCTGGTCTGTATTCAGGGAGTCGAGCTCAATCTTAATGTTCGGGTGATCCTTTTCATACTGCTCCACAAGCTGGTTCATCATTTTATGTGCTGGAGTCGTCGGATCGGGATAAATGTTCTGGAATGTAATCGTAACCTGTTCCCCGCTTTTTTCTCCGCCGCCGCTGCTGCTGGAATTATCGGTAGTTCCACCGCCTTCCTGCCCGCCGCCGCATGCCGCCAGCATGAAGATCATTGCGCCTGCCATCGTCAAGGCAAACGCTTTCATTTTTCCTGTACGCATGACCCTTTTTCCTCCTTAAATAAATGAATTAAGCATTTTCTTGCCGTTTGCATAAAGAACTTTTTGTAAATTCCATAAGGTGATATGGTTATTATCTTCCAATTCAAGGACGTGAACAATGTGCGAACTTAGGAAGTGAGGTTTGTTTTTTTAAGGGGGTTTTTTTTCATGCAATTCCTGCAAATCACTTGCTTTTCTTCTGAATAATCGGCATAATAGGTTTAAATTGATTTCGTGATAATGATTATCATTATTGAGTTTATAAATAATGTGTAATTCCTAAGGGGGAAGGAACCTGGTGAACGCAGCTCTTCAAAAGACCTCTCTGCATATTGATGATTACTTGGACCTTCTGAATCTTGCTGTTAAAGTTCAGGATGAGAAATGGCAGAAGGAAATTCGGCGTAAACTGCAAGGCTTGCTGCAGCATACATCACAACAGGCCTAGAATAAATTAAGAAAGCTAATCCGGGATTTGCTCCTTGATTAGCCTTTTTTCTTCTTACAAACGGCATATTTCATCAGGGCAGTGTCCCTCCTCAGGGCAGCCACACATAAAGCGTAAATCCTCCATCCGCAAAATATTGATTTTCCCTTCCTTCATCTCAATCGCGCCCTGTTCTTTGAGCGAGGTAAGCATCCGATTGACACTCTCACGAGTCGCGCCAATCATTTCTCCAATCTCCGTATGATTCAGCTTGATGTTCAGCAAAATCCCATCCTCGTTTTTGATTCCACACGTATTCGATGCGCGGATCAAGGTCGAAGCCAAAGCGCCGGTTTTTCCATACAGCAGCAAATCCCTGAAACGGGATTCCATAATCCGCTGTTTGAGACCGAACCATTTTATAAATTGCACAGCCATATCTCCGTGCCTCGTCAAGAGCCCTTCCAGTTCCTTGCCTTGAATGACACCGATTTCGCATGTGTCCGCCGTTTCTGCCGTGTAGTTATGCTCTTCCCCGCCCAAGCCGCCGAATTCGCCGATCAGGTCACCCCTGCGTTGTATGGTCAGTAAAAGCTCTTTACCGTCTTCCGTTGATTTGTGCAATTTGACCCGTCCTGAGTGAATATAGTAAAGCTGTCCCGCTGCCTCTCCCTCCATAAAAAGACTGACTCCCGCCTTAACCTTCTTCCAGGTCATAATACTTTTAAGCAATTCAATATGCTCTTCCGTCAAAAATAAATTGATTCCCGTACGTTCCGCCTGTGCCGATCCTGCCAGTTTTGCCATATATAATGAAGCCATGCTCATCTCCCCTTCACGTCTTTCTCATATTCTAATCATAGTATAATTCACGAATTTGCGTTATCAGGAAATTACCTGATTTTCCCCATTCCATGACCCTGAGTATGTGTGATAAAAATCACTACAGTTTGGGTGAGAATATGATATTTTCCCTAATACTACAACAATATTTTAAGATTTCAGACCTCCATGCCGCATCGCTGCACCAGTAGGGGAGTTCCCCTACCTAATTTTGGACTGAAGGGGTTTTACACTCTGAAGATAGATCGAAAATACTTGCTTTTCACCTCGTAAAGGAAGTGCTTTAGTCATGAACGATCTTTTGCTGGAAGTCAAGCGTGAGCTTGACTCTCTGCGTGCGCTGATTTCGTGTGATGTGGCTGCGGTAGCCTGGATTCATTCGGCGCATAATTTTTTCCGCTGGCGTTATATCTCCGGAAATCGCAATGACCGTTACCAGCGAATTTCCTTTAAGACCGGACACGGCTTATCAGGCATGGCCGCGAGACTTGGACGTTCCATAGAGGCTAATCCTCTCTTAAGGGATACCTACCGTTTAAGGCAGGACTCTGCATTAATGCTTGCGGAACAGCTTCATTCCGCCTTTGTGGCTCCTATTTTCGGCGCGGACGATATTCCCAAAGGTGTGGTCTTGGTCGGACATCGGAATACCTACAGCTTTGTTCCCCATGATACTGCTTTGGTGGAGCAGACTGCCCGGCGGCTTGGCACCCTGAAGTTTTGACCTGTCCTGGTTGTTTTTGCCTGTATTCATTCCTAACGGGGCTTTTAGAAAGGAATTCTGCATTGATAGGTTTCCTTTCTTTTTGCTATGATGAGGTCATACACGCGATACATCGCCTACGGAGGGATATTTTGGTTCGTATACTTGTTGTTGATGACCATGTGGTTGTCCGGTCCGGCCTGATTGCATTATTGGACGGAAAGCATGATATTAGCGTCATCGGAGATGCCGCCGACGGGGATGAAGCTATAGCGAAAGCGCTTGAATTACATCCGGATGTCGTATTGATGGATTTCAGTATGCCCCCTGGCAAGGATGGTCTGACAGCCACAACAGAGCTGAAGAAGCAGCTGCCTGATATCGAGGTTCTCATTTTGACCATGCATGATGATGATGAATATCTGTTCCGTGCCATTCAAGCAGGAGCTTCCGGATACATCCTGAAAAGTGCGCCTCACGAAGAATTGATCACCGCCATCCAATCGGTTGCCCAAGGAAATGCTTACCTGTATGCCAATGCTACCAAACGCCTCATGAGCGAATATCTGGATAAGCTGAAGCAGGACGGCGGTTCAGGTCCTTATGAATCTTTATCTGAGCGGGAAAAAGAAATCTTATCGTGGGTCGCCAAAGGCTACTCCAATAAGGAAATTGCCGAGCATCTCATAATCAGCGTCAAGACCGTAGAGTCGCATAAAAGCAACCTGATGGAAAAGCTTAATCTAAGAACCCGACCGGAGCTTGTGAAATTTGCCATGAAGAAAGGGCTCCTGAATTATGAATAACCATCACAAATGGATTTTTCATCAAACGATCGGAGAGCAGGCTGTATCCCTCATTGAGCTGCTGGATGAGCATATTCCGGATGAAGAATTCCGCGAGGCTTTGCGCTACTCTTTGCTCCAGCTGTCCGATCTGAAGTTTGCCCTTGATGAATCGTCCATTGTCGCGGTGACTGACCGCAAAGGGACGATTCAGTATGTGAATGATAAATTTTGCGAAATATCCAAGTATGCCCGGGGTGAACTGATCGGCAAGGATCACCGAATTATTAACTCCGGCCATCATTCCTCCGAATTTATGCAAAATTTATGGAGAACGATCTCCTCGGGAAATGTATGGCGGGGAGAGATACGCAACCGTGCCAAAGACGGTTCTTATTACTGGGTAAATACCACGATTGTTCCCATAACGGACGACAAAGGCCGGCCCTATCAATACCTGGCTGTGCGTAATGAAGTTACAGAGCTTAAGCAGGTTCAAGCCGAGCTCCAGAGCATGATGACACAAGTGATGCAAATCCAGGAGGAAGAGCGCAAGCGTTTTTCCCGCGAGCTTCATGACGGCATCGGACAAAGTCTGTTCTCCTTGGCCATTCAGATGGATCATGAGCTGTCCAAGCAGTCCAATCCGGTAATCCAGCAGCTGCGTCAGCAAGTCACGGCCATCATGGCTGATATTCGGGGGCTGGCATGGGAGCTTAGACCTTCCGTACTCGATGATTTGGGCGTTGTTCCCGCCCTTCGGACTTATATTGACAACTACAGCAATCACTACGGGATACAAGTGAATTTCACCTGTACGCTGCGTAAACGGCTGGATATCCAGAAGGAGATTGCCATCTACCGTATTGTTCAAGAAGCCTTGACCAATATTGCAAAATATGCGGATGTGTCTGAAGCTAACGTAACTGTCGAGGATCGCGGGTTTGAAGTTTGGGTAACTATAGAGGATAAAGGGAATGGATTTGAACCTGGTGATACCGGGCAGGGGGTAGGTCTCTTCAGTATGGAGGAACGTGCACGGGGGGCCGGAGGCCGACTTCGTGTTCTGTCCGCATCAGGCAGTGGTACCCGTATTGAACTGAATATACCTAATTGAAGGAAAAATAAAAAGAGAGAGCTCTGTCGGAGAAACAGGCTCTCTTATTAAAGGTGTCACAACTGGTGTGACAAGAATCCGCTAAAATAAACAAAAAGCGGGTGATGGGAATCGAACCCACGCTACCAGCTTGGAAGGCTGGAGTTCTACCATTGAACTACACCCGCAAATAAAGATCGGGACGACACGATTTGAACATGCGACCCCCTGGTCCCAAACCAGGTGCTCTACCAAGCTGAGCTACGTCCCGTTATTCATTCATACCATACTTCGTTGAAGTAATAATGGCGTCCCCTGAGAGATTCGAACTCCCGACCTTTTGATTCGTAGTCAAACGCTCTATCCAGCTGAGCTAAGGGGA
>NZ_JBHHMI010000022.1:0-64326 GCF_042136365.1 Paenibacillus enshidis
ACACGACCGTTAAGCCCTCCAGCGCCGATGGTACTTGGACCGAAGGGTCCTGGGAGAGTAGGACGTTGCCAGGCAAAATGTAAAACCACTGTCATTATAGGCAGTGGTTTTTGTCTTTTTTTGAAGAATAGTATCAAACCTCTCCTCATAGTGAGGTGTGTCACTTGTCATTATGGTTGACAGATCAGAGCGGCTTTGCGACACTTTCATTAGCATTACTGCTTTCATACAAACACATATGAGGTGGGAATATGGAAATCAGGCAACTGCGTCATGAAGAGTTCGAAGCCAGCGTTGAACTGTCGCAATATGCTTTTCAATACACCTTGTCTCCTGCAGAGCTTGAGGAGCAGAAAAAGAAATTCAAGCCTGAGCAAGTGTGGGCTGTATTTGATGGTGAAGAGCTGAATGCCAAGTTTACGCTGCTTCCGCTGCAGGTGTACTTGCATGGAAAGCCGTTTGCCATGGGAGGAATCGCCGGGGTGGCGACATGGCCGGAAAAGCGGCGCAGCGGGTTGGTGTCCCGGCTGCTCAAGCATGCTCTTGAGCAAATGAAATCGTCGGGGCAGACTGTTTCTTTCCTGCATCCGTTTTCTTTCTCTTTTTACCGGAAATTCGGCTGGGAAATCTTTGTTGAATACAAGAAATACACAATTCCTGTAGACAAGTTTCCGGCCAAAACGGCGGTGGAAGGCACGATCAAGCGTAACGTCAGGGATAAAACTGAACTAAATAAGGTGTATCAGCAATATGCACAAAGGTTCAACGGAACTTTAGTGAGAGACGAGGAATGGTGGAAGAACCGCGTACTTGATGAAGATAATCAGACAGCGGTTTATTATGCGGAAAATGGCGCTCCTGAAGGGTATGTTTTGTATAAAGTGGAGAAAAAAGAGCTCTCCTGCGGCGAATTTGTCTATCTGAGCGAACAGGCGCGTCGAGCCTTGTGGACGTACTTTGCAAACCACGACTCCATGATTGAAAAAGGGACCTTTACCTTTATGCCGGCCAATGATTCTCTTTCCTATCTCCTGACAGACCCGCGCATCCAGCAGGAAATCATACCTTATTTTATGGGCCGGATTGTGGATGCGGCTGCGTTTGTAGAGCAGTTCCCGTTCCAGTCCTCTGCACAAGGAGCTGAAATCACTTTGGCACTCACGGATACACACGCGCCCTGGAATGAGGGAACATGGAAGCTGTCTGTGTCTGCGCAAGGAGAAGGAAGGCTCCAGCCTGTCCATGAAAATACCGAAGCCCAGCTCCAATGTGATATAGCTGCGTTATCAGCCATGCTGATCGGTTATAAGCGTCCGCAAGAGTTGTTCCGCTGGGGCAAGCTTACGGGCAGCGCTGAGGCAGCGGATCTGTTCGAGCAGACGGTTCCTTCCGCTCAAACCTTCCTGATGGACTTCTTTTAAATTAAGCCAAGGACTCTTTTCCTGAGATGAAAAGGGTCTTTTTTGGCTTGAGATAGGGCTTCCGATGAATGAATCAAAGAAATATTGTGAAAAATGGAATTGAGCTCTTGGCAAATGAGAAAATTATGTTATAATAAATACAAAGTCAAAGAAAGTCAAAGTCAACTTGATCAAAGAATTGAATTTTTACATCAAATCTGGCTTGTTCAGAAGATCAGCGTATGAATTGGGGGAGTCAAAGGTCACACTAATTCGTGATCATAGTCGTAAGAACTGGTTCAGAGTGCAGACGATCACCAGGCTGAGGGGACGCCGTACTCCAGATTCGTGACTTTCCGGTTTGGTTAAGTTCAATATACGGCATATTCTGTAAATGTGAAAAAAGACTTCACATTTTTGTCGGTGGAGGATGATGAAATGTGCGGAATGTCTCCGATATTATTGAACAATATTTAAAAAGCATGTTAATTGAAAGTACTGAGGGCATTGTGGAAATCCAGCGCAATGACCTGGCTGACCGTTTTTCCTGCGTGCCATCCCAGATTAACTATGTAATTAGCACACGTTTTACATTGGAAAAGGGATACATTGTGGAAAGCAAGCGCGGCGGCGGCGGTTATGTGCGCATTCAGCGTGTAGATCTCCCGGCTCACCACGTACTCCATACGCATCTGCATCATAGCATAGGAGATGAGATTAGCCAATCCGCAGCAGAAGGGCTGATCTACCAGCTGCAAGAAGGGGGATTTCTCAACAAAAAGGAGGCTGCCATCATGAAAGCGGCGGTATCCAGGGATACCATTGCTTTAAAGCTTCCTTACCGGGATCAGGTGAGGGCCAGATTGCTAAAAGCGATGCTGATTGCGCTTTTGGCCAAATAGTCCTCTGCTGCCACCGGTCATTTAGGCTTTTGACGTAAAGGAGGTATGTGCATGCTGTGCCAGGAATGTGGTAAAAGGCCGGCAACTCTCCATTTTACGAAGATCATTAACGGAGAGAAGACCGAATTTCATATATGTGAGACCTGTGCAAGGGAAAAAGGGGAGCTGATCCCCGGAACGTCGAATGGCTTCTCCATTCACAGTCTGCTTTCAGGCCTCCTCGACTTTGATCCGACAATCAAGAGTGCGGCGGCAGGGACACAGAACCCGCAGCTGCTCCGCTGTGAGGAATGCGGTATGACTTACGCGCAGTTCAGCAAAATCGGCCGTTTCGGCTGCAGCTCCTGTTATAAATATTTTAACGACCGTCTGGATCCGTTGTTCAAACGTGTTCACGGCAGTACTGCCCATGCGGGTAAAGTGCCGGTACGAAGCGGCGCCAGGATGAAGGTCAGACGCAGAATCGATGACTTGAAGAAGGAGCTGCAGTTCAAAATCCGCGCAGAAGAATTTGAATCCGCCGCGCAAATTCGAGATCAGATTCGAGAGCTTGAAAAAGAAATAGCACAGGAGTAAAGTCTTGTTAAGAGTAGGAGGGATGCGTTTATGCCCAATCTCCGCTTTACGGAAAGACCGCTTAGCGATTGGATGCGCACAGATGCTGCAGACTCCGAGATCGTCATAAGCAGCCGGGTCAGGATTGCACGGAACCTGCAGCATCTGCCTTTTCCGATGCTCGCTACCAACCAGCAGTCCGAGGATGTGCTGAATAAACTGACGGTCGTTCTGCGCCATGAGGATATTAACCGGTTTGGTCCATTCCATATCGTCAAAATGGCGGACACTGAAGAACTGGATAAAAAAGTGCTGGTTGAAAAACATTTGATCAGCCCGAATCTGGCTTCCGAGTCCCGTAACGGGGCGGCGGTGATCAATGAAGACGAATCTGTCAGTATCATGATCAACGAAGAAGACCATCTTCGTATACAATGTCTATATCCGGGATGTCAGGTAAAGGATGCATGGCAGAATGCCACCGCTATTGATGACGCGTTTGAAGCGCATCTGGATTACGCGTTTGATGATCAGCGGGGCTATCTGACGAGCTGTCCTACAAATGTCGGAACCGGCCTTCGGGCCTCGGTGATGATGCATCTGCCTGCTTTGGTCATGACTCACCAGATTAACCGCATTTTATCGGCTGTCTCCCAGGTCGGGCTGACAGTGCGCGGCATCTACGGTGAGGGAAGTGAGGCGATTGGCAATCTGTTTCAGATATCCAATCAGATCACCCTGGGGCCAACCGAGGAGGAAATCATTGAGAACCTGCACGGCGTAGTGCTTCAGATTATCGAGCATGAGCGGGCTGCCAGATCCAGACTTATGAGCGAGTCCATGCTGCGGATTACAGATAGGGTGATGCGATCCTTCGGGATACTGTCCTATGCCGCTGTAGTGGATTCAAAGGAGGCGGCACAGCGGTTATCGGATATTCGCCTTGGCGTGGATCTTGGTATACTTGAGAATCCCTCCATACCGGTACTGAATGAGTTGAATGTCATGACTCAGCCCGGTTTTTTGCAGAAAAAGTTCGGGGAAGCGCTGGGTGCCGGTGAGCGTGATATGTACCGGGCCAAGCTGATCCGCGAACAGCTGGGAACCGCATAAGAAGCCATAATAGTCTACAGAATTAAATTTTTTAGTGGAGGTGCAGGACAATATGATGTTCGGAAGATTTACGGAACGAGCGCAGAAGGTACTCGCTTTGGCTCAGGAGGAGGCAGTGCGCCTGGGACATAACAATATCGGAACAGAACACATTCTGCTTGGTTTGATTCGCGAAGGTGATGGGATTGCGGCTAAAGCTCTGATCGGTCTCAGCCTTGGTCTGGAGAAAATCCAGGACGAAGTGGAAACGTTGATTGGCCGTGGTCAGGAGCAGCCTACGAACATCGCTTACACACCTCGCGCCAAAAAAGTGATTGAGCTTTCCATGGATGAAGCACGGAAATTGGGCCATACCTATGTAGGGACAGAGCATATCTTGCTTGGCCTGATCCGGGAAGGGGAGGGTGTTGCCGCGCGTGTGCTGAACAATCTGGGCATCAGCCTGAACAAAGCACGTCAGCAGGTGCTTCAACTGCTTGGCAGCAGTGAGGCAGTGTCCAGCAACAGTGGTGCTCCTTCGAATGTCAGCACCCCTACGCTGGATAGTCTGGCCCGCGACCTGACGGCTTCCGCGAAGGAAAGCAACCTGGACCCAGTAATCGGACGAAGCAAGGAAATTGAGCGTGTCATTCAGGTGCTGAGCCGTCGTACCAAGAATAATCCGGTATTGATCGGTGAGCCTGGTGTTGGTAAAACGGCCATTGCAGAGGGGCTGGCGCAGAAAATTATTGCGAATGAGATCCCTGAAACGCTGCGCGACAAGCGTGTGATGACGCTGGATATGGGTTCTGTCGTTGCAGGTACGAAATATCGCGGTGAATTTGAAGACCGCCTCAAAAAAATTATGGATGAGATTCGTCAAGCGGGCAATATCATCCTCTTCATTGACGAGCTGCATACGCTGATCGGCGCTGGCGGCGCAGAAGGGGCGATTGACGCCTCCAATATTCTGAAGCCGGCTCTGGCACGCGGTGAACTCCAATGTATCGGTGCAACGACGCTTGATGAATACCGCAAATATATTGAAAAAGATGCCGCTCTCGAACGCCGCTTCCAGCCAATTACGGTGGATCAGCCGTCTCCGGAAGAAGCGATTCAAATCCTGCATGGTCTGCGGGATCGTTACGAGGCGCATCATAGAGTAAAAATTACGGATGAAGCGATTGAAGCAGCCGTAAAATTGTCTGACCGGTACATTACAGACCGCTTCCTGCCTGACAAAGCGATTGACCTGATTGATGAAGCGGGCTCCAAAGTAAGGCTGAACTCTTACACGGTACCGCCAAATCTGAAGGAGCTGGAAAACCGTCTGGAGGATATCCGCAAGGAGAAGGACTCCGCGGTGCAAAGCCAGGAATTCGAGAAGGCAGCCGCGCTGCGCGACACGGAGCAGAAGATCCGCGAAGAGCTGGACATGACCCGGAATCAATGGAAAGAGAAGCAGGGCCGTACAGATTCCGAAGTGACCCCGGAAGATATTGCACAGGTAGTTTCGATCTGGACCGGCGTTCCTGTCAGCAAGCTGAAGGAAGAAGAAACCGAACGTCTGCTGAATATGGAACAGCTGCTGCATGAGCGTGTGATCGGCCAGGATGAGGCGGTTAAAGCAGTCAGCCGCGCCATCCGCCGCGCCCGCGCCGGCCTGAAGGATCCGAAGCGCCCGATGGGCTCCTTCATCTTCCTTGGACCAACAGGGGTAGGGAAAACCGAGCTGGCCCGCGCATTGGCAGAAGCGATGTTCGGTGATGAAAATGCGGTCATCCGGATTGACATGTCCGAGTACATGGAGAAGCATTCCACATCCCGTCTCGTCGGAGCTCCTCCGGGATACGTCGGATATGATGAAGGCGGACAGCTGACCGAGAAAGTGCGCCGCAAGCCATATTCTGTCGTGCTGCTGGATGAAATTGAAAAAGCGCATCCGGAAGTGTTCAACATCCTCCTGCAGGTACTGGAAGACGGCCGGCTGACAGACTCCAAAGGACGGGTGGTGGATTTCCGCAATACGCTGATCATTCTGACCTCCAACGTTGGGGCAGAAGCCATCAAACGTAATTCTACGCTCGGATTTACGGCCGTAGCCGATGCCGGTGCGAATTATGACAAAATGAAGGGCAAAGTGATGGATGAGCTGAAGAAAAGCTTCCGTCCGGAGTTCCTTAACCGGATCGATGAAACGATCGTCTTCCACTCGCTGGAAGAGCAGCATATCGGCCAAATCGTTTCGCTCATGTCCGAAGAGCTGCGCAAGCGTCTGAACGAGTACAATGTCGACTTCGAACTGACGGATAAAGCGAAGGCGTTTCTGGCCAAGGAGGGCTTCGATCCGGCCTATGGAGCAAGACCGCTTCGCCGGGCGATCCAGAAGCATATTGAGGACCGCTTGTCCGAGGAGATGCTGAAAGGCAGTATTACCAAAGGCGATTCGCTTCTGATCGATGAGTACAATGGCGAGTTGACCGTAACCAAGAAGGATAACGTAACGGCAAAATCCTGAGGCCGGTCATTGGTGACCGAGGCTGCTTGAGAGAAAAATAGCGAACAGGAAAAAGGCTGTTCCCCGTGGACGAACCGCGGCGGAAGCAGCCTTTTTTTCTTGTCTGTATCAGCCTGTTCCCATACGGCAAAACGCTTGGAAGAGTTTGTGATATTGCTTTACGGCCCTCTGGTTCAATGGTAAACTTTTAATACTGAAGCTTTTTTTTAATCAAGGCCGACGAAATACGACAAGGATGTCGAATAATCGCAAGGAGAATTGAATGGCCAAAGTAAAAACTAAATTTTACTGCACAGAGTGCGGATATGAATCTCCGAAGTGGTATGGCAAGTGCCCGGGCTGCCAGGCCTGGAACTCCATGATCGAAGCAACGGAGACTGTGGTAAAAACCGCCGGGATGAATTCATCCCTTTTTCATAATAGTAAAGAGAAGCCGCTTCCCATCGTGGAAATTGAAAGTGATCAGGAGCCGAGAATCCTGACGGGAATCACGGAATTGAACCGTGTGCTTGGCGGCGGAGTTGTTCCGGGCTCCCTGGTGTTGGTCGGGGGCGACCCTGGAATCGGCAAATCTACGCTGCTCCTGCAAACATCTAATGAATTGGCCCGCACCGGGCTTCGCGTGCTTTATGTCTCCGGCGAGGAGTCGGTGCGCCAGACCAAGCTGCGGGCTGACCGCCTTGGTGCCTTATCTCCCAACCTGTATGTCCTTTGCGAAACCAATCTGGAGACCATCGAAGAGGCCGTAGACAACATGAAGCCCCAGTTCCTGGTCATTGACTCCATACAGACAGTGTATTTGCCGGAAGTGACCAGCGCCCCTGGCAGCGTAGCACAGGTGCGCGAATGTACCGCCCGCTTCATGCGCATTGCCAAAGGGCTGGGCATCGCTACTGTGCTTGTCGGACATGTTACGAAGGAAGGGGCTATTGCGGGTCCTCGTCTTCTGGAGCATATGGTGGACTGTGTCCTGTATTTTGAAGGAGAACGACATCATACGTACCGGCTGCTGCGCGCGGTGAAGAACCGTTTCGGTTCAACGAATGAGATGGGAATTTTCGAAATGGGCGAAGAGGGGCTGCGCGAAGTTGCCAATCCTTCCGAGCTGTTTCTGTCGGAACGGCCCCTTGGTGTGGCAGGCTCTACGGTGGTGGCCAGCATGGAAGGCACAAGGCCGGTGCTGGTCGAGCTGCAGGCGTTGATCGCAACCACGCACTTCCCGTCACCACGCAGAATGGGCACTGGAGTGGATCACCATCGTATGGGGTTGATCATAGCTGTATTAGAGAAGCGTATGGGCATGTTTTTACAGAACCAGGATGCTTATCTGAACGTGGCTGGAGGCGTAAGATTGGATGAGCCTGCTGTGGATCTGGCCATTGCGGTAAGCATTGCGTCAAGCTTCAAGGATATGCCGACCAAGCCATATGACGTTATTTTTGGCGAAGTGGGGTTGACCGGCGAGGTGCGTGCCGTATCCCGGGCTGAGCAGCGCGTGCGGGAAGCGGAGAAGCTGGGCTTCAAAAGGGTGATCATGCCTGAGAAAAGCCTTAAGGGGTGGACACCTCCCAAGGGGTTGGAAATCATTGGAGTCGGAACTGTGGCAGATGCACTAGCAGCCGCATTAAATTAGGGGGCAACGAAAACATGAAAGAATCGAGCCAACTGGAAAAAATGAATGACCTGCTGCGGCTGGTGGCGCCAGGTACACCTTTTCGTGAGGGACTGGAAAATGTGCTTCGTGCCAAGACTGGCGCGCTGCTTGTGGTGGGCTACAGTCCGGAGGTTATGGAAGTGGTGGATGGGGGCTTTTCGATTAACTGTGATTTTTCCCCGAACTATTTATATGAATTGGCCAAAATGGACGGAGCCATCATCCTCAGCGAGGATCTCAAGCGGATTTTGTATGCCAACACGCAGCTGATTCCGGACTCCTCAATTTCTTCCAGCGAAACGGGCATCCGGCACCGGACGGCTGAGCGGGTCGCCAAGCAGACGGGCAAGCTGGTTGTGTCCATTTCGCAGCGCCGTAATATTATAACATTGTACCAAGGTACACTTCGTTACTCCTTAAAAGAAATCGGTGTCATTTTGAGCAAGGCCAATCAGGCGATTCAAACACTGGAGAAATATAAATCCGTCCTGACACAGTCGCTGACCAACCTGACCGCCTCCGAATTTGAGGAGCTTGTCACCCTCCCTGAAGTGGTCAATGTGATCCAGCGGACCCAAATGGTGCTGCGCATTAAAATGGAAATCAAGCGCTTTGTCAATGAGCTGGGCAATGAAGGGCGTTTGATCAACATGCAAATGGAGGAGTTGATCGGCAATACCGTGGAAGAAGCCTGGCTGCTGTACAAAGACTACGCCAAGGAAGTCAGCGACGAGAAGATTCGTGAAATCATCAACGGGCTGAAGCATTTGACCGACGAGGAGCTGCTGGATATGAATCATATCGTACGGTTGCTTGGTTATCCTTCTTCCGCAGCCGTATCCGAAGATTATGTCGCTCCTCGCGGATATCGGGTGCTGAACAAAATTCCGCGCCTGCCTAACGTTATTATTCATAACCTCGTGGAACGTTTTAATCAGCTGCCCCTTGTCATGATGGCGACGATTGAGGAACTGGATGAAGTCGACGGTATTGGCGAGGTGCGTGCCCGCACGATCAAGGAAGGCTTGAAACGTTTACAAGAGCAGGTTTTCATTGACAGGCAAATGTAAATAACATACAATTGGTGGATGTTATTTGATCCGTGATTTTATGAGGTGAAGCAATGATTATGAAATCTGTTCCGAACATGTTTACCCTTGGTAATCTGTTTCTCGGAATAATCGCCATTCTAATGGCTATCGATGGTCAATACAGTCATGCAGCCATTATGGTTATTGTCGCCATGTTGTTGGATGGTTTGGACGGTCGTGTAGCGAGGGCGTTAAACGCGCAAAGTGAATTCGGCAAAGAGCTGGACTCATTATCTGATGTCATTTCCTTTGGCGTCGCTCCGGCGGTAATCATGTATTTTGTAGCCCTTCAATCAGCCAGTCCTGCCTTGGCCTGGACGGTAACGGCCATCTTTCCGATGTGCGGAGCGCTTCGACTGGCCCGTTTTAACGTGGTTGGTGGAGCAGCCGGGTATTTTACAGGACTTCCGATTCCTGCGGCAGGGGGCGTACTTGCTACATTATCCCTGTTTCATGAAGACATCTCTCTCTTCTCGATGGCTGTCGCTACCCTGCTGTTGTCTTACCTGATGGTCAGTTCGCTGAAGTATCCCAATTTCAAACGGGTGGGCTTGCCCAAAAAGGCTGTGTGGATCGCACCGCTCGTTGTGATCGGTGCCGTGGTGGTTGCTGTCCAGTTTTCCGATCAGCTCTCGAAGCTGATCTTTGTGCCGCTTGTGCTTTATGCGGTATATGGCATGAAGCATAACATTCAAGCAATTGCCAGAAAAAGACGCGCCAAACGCCGTCATGCCGAGGACAGCAGTAGCTATCGTCACTCGGAGCGTTGATCAATCAAATACTTATAGAGGTAGTTCAAAAAGTCATCTTTTGATCACGAAGTAAGTCAGGAAGCGGGCTCGACATCGAATCTTGAATTCAGCCGGGACTTCCGGTGCTCACGTACCCCAAGTACGCTCCGCTCCTCAGTCCCTAGCTTCATTCAACCTTCTCGGTGCTGAAAACCTGACTTTTTGAACACGCATCTAAAATAAAAAGCATTTATTTCCCTGATGATCCAGGCGAAATAAATGCTTTTTTTTGTAGAGTAATGCTTGCTGAGGTATATAAACGGTCAGGACATATTAAATAAACCTAAAGTGGAGCATTTGCGCGATTCCTTCTCAACAACGTCTTCCAGACGGATATCCAGCAAGTTACATAGGGCCGACATGTAAAAAAGACTACGTCCCAGCTCGGCGGTGATTGCTTCCCTGCAATTCTCGCACAGCTGCCCCTGCACGTGATTGTCCAGCAGTACTTTGGCTTGTTCAAGCCCGCTTTCCGGTTCATAGTCCTGTTTCCTGGCATGAAGCTCTATACAGCCGCACTCGGTAACAGATTTGGCAACCACGCGGTTAACGGCAGCGCCTGATTGGCCAGTCTTGGACAAAATGTCCAGCAGACTGCGGTGACGGAGCAGCAATTCGGAAACCTGATCCTGAAAAGCATGTAAGCTTTGTGCGCTCATATATCGCTACCCACCTCTAGTTATTAGGAATAATTTTATTATAAGACAGCCAATTGCAGGCTTTCAACATAAAATTCCAAAGAAGGATTCTGCTAGGGGTTCCATGGAAGTATACGCTGTGTAAAAAATTTACATCCAGCGATTATCAGAGATGAAAGTGGACCATACTGAATAAAGAAGGAACTAAATTTTGGAATTGAAAGGTTTTAGGAGGTGTAGGATTCGATGTGGAGAAAGGCTATCTTAATTTTTACCGGTTTATGCGGTTCATGGTTCGGTTACACATTGTTTCAAAAAGCGTCCGGGACCGTGTCCTGGATGCCGGAATGGATGAGAACGACCGCTGCGGGCGGCTTCATCTGGGTGGTTGTTGGTGCGGTGCTGTTCATGGTGCTCTGCAGTATCGCGGGCACGGCAGCTGCGCATCGGCTGCAGAAAGGAATTGAGGATCTGTCCAAAATTCCGATGAATGAAATGGCTGCTGGCACGACAGGACTTGCCGCCGGGCTGATATTGTCGATCCTGCTGTACCCGGGTCTGTCCTGGCTTGGACAAGCCGGGCAGATTTTGCAAGTAGGCGTCATGATCGTTTGCGGTTATATCGGTCTTATGGTGGGGCTGGAAAAACGGGAAGATCTGGCTTCCTTCTGGAAATCAGGCAGGTTTGGACGCGAGGAGGTGGAGGAGGGCCGGCGAATCGAGGAGCATAAAATTTTGGATACGAGTGTCATCATTGACGGAAGAATTGCAGATATTTGCAAGACGGGTTTCATTGAAGGGACTATTGTCATCCCTGAATTTGTGCTGGAAGAGCTGCAGCATATCGCGGATTCCTCCGATTTGCTCAAGCGCAACCGCGGCCGGCGCGGACTGGACATCCTCAATAAAATCCAGAAGGAGCTTGACGTGAAGGTTCTCATTTACGAGGGGGACTTTGAGGAGATCTCTGAGGTGGACAGCAAGCTCGTCAAACTGGCCAAGGTGCTGCAGGGCAAGGTTGTAACCAATGATTTTAATCTGAACAAGGTATGCGAGCTGCAAGGGGTATCCGTGCTGAATATCAATGATCTGGCTAATGCAGTCAAGCCTGTCGTGCTTCCGGGAGAAGAAATCATGGTGCAGATCATCAAGGACGGCAAGGAGTACGGTCAGGGTGTTGCTTATCTTGACGACGGAACGATGATTGTGGTGGAAGGCGGACGGGATTATATCGGGACGACGATGGAGGTGCTGGTGACCAGCGTGCTCCAGACGTCGGCGGGCCGAATGATCTTTGCCAAGCCAAAATTATTGGAAAAAGCCCAGTAAAAGCGGTATGATGATAGCTGGATGAAAGAGCCCGGGATGAAGATCCGGTTCGTTCCATTCCATATATCATACTGACGTTAAGGCGGGATTCGCGCTATGAACAACAGCTTGGGCGTCGTCGTTGTGGCGGCGGGACGCGGCACCCGCATGGGAACTGCGGAGAGCAAGCAGTTTCTGCTGCTGCAGGACAAACCTGTTTTTATATACACGCTTGAGGCGTTCGCGGCTGTGCCCGAGGTAAGCGGAATCGTACTCGTTACCGGAGCGGATGATGTGCAGCGGTGTCGGGAGTGGATTGACAGGCATCAGGTCGCTAAAGTTACGGACGTCATCGCAGGGGGCTCCGAACGACAGCATTCCGTATACCGCGGACTGGAATGCCTGCAGACCGAATGGGTTATGGTGCATGACGGTGTCCGCCCGTTCGTGGGCCGGGATGAAATCCGGAGATGCCTGGAGACTGCCCGGGAGTTCGGCGCTTCCGTACTTGCTGTGCCGGTGAAGGATACGATCAAGCAGGTCAATGAAGAAGGGGTGATTACGGCTACGCCGGATCGCCGGAGTCTGTGGAGCATTCAAACGCCACAGACTTTTCGTCTTTCTGATCTGCTGCGGGCCTATGAGGCTGCTGAGTATGCGGGGTTCCTCGGGACTGATGATTCGATGCTCGTCGAGCGGCTGGGCATTCCGGTGCGGGTTGTAGAGGGGAAATACACCAATATTAAAATTACGACACCGGAAGATTTGGATATTGCGCAATTATGGACAAGCACAGAGGGAGAGGACGCAAGATGATTCGTATAGGACAAGGTTTTGATGTTCATCAGCTGGTGGAGGGAAGGCCGTGCATTATCGGCGGGGTGACGATCCCTTATGAGAAAGGACTGCTTGGACACTCGGATGCCGATGTGCTGCTGCATGCGATTACGGATGCCGTTCTGGGCGCACTGGGGCTCGGCGATATCGGGAAGCATTTTCCGGACAATGATCCGGCCTTCAAGGATGCGGATAGCCTTAAGCTGCTGGAGCATGTCTGGGCGCTTGCCCAGGAGCAGGGCTACCGGCTCGGCAACGTCGATGCAACGATCATCGCTCAGAAGCCAAAGATGGCCCCATACATACCGCAGATGGTGGAGGTGATCGCCCGCGCTCTTGGGGCGGAGGACCCAAGCCAGGTGAACGTCAAAGCGACCACGACAGAGCAGCTCGGATTTACGGGCCGTGGTGAGGGCATTGCGGCACAGTCTGTTGTCTGCCTTGTCAAGGGTATGCTATCATCTTGAGAGATTAGAGACACGGAGGGGATATACATGAGCACTGAGGTTCGTGTACGCTATGCGCCAAGTCCGACAGGACATCTGCATATCGGCAATGCCAGAACGGCGCTGTTCAACTATTTATATGCCAGAAACCAGGGCGGAAAATTCATTATCCGGATTGAAGATACAGATGTGAAACGCAATATTGAAGGCGGGGAAGAGAGCCAGCTGAAGTATCTGAAATGGCTCGGCATCGATTGGGATGAAAGCGTGGATGTCGGCGGGGAACACGGGCCGTACCGCCAGACGGAGCGCCTGGACATTTACAAGGTCTATTGGCAGGAGCTGCTGGACCAAGGCCTCGCTTACCACTGCTATTGTACGGAGGAAGAACTGGAGCAGGAACGGGAGGAGCAGCTTGCCCGCGGCGAGACGCCGCGCTATTCCGGCAAGCACCGCAACCTCACTCTTGAGCAGCGCCAGGCCTTCGAAGCGGAGGGACGTATACCGAGCATCCGTTTCCGCGTGCCTGATGAGCGGGAATATACGTTTGATGATATGGTAAAAGGCAAAATTACGTTTAACTCCAAAGAGACGGGCGATTTTGTCATCGTCAAAAAAGACGGCATTCCTACCTACAACTTTGCGGTGGCCGTTGACGACCATTTGATGAAAATCACTCATGTGCTGCGCGGCGAAGACCATATTTCCAACACTCCGCGCCAGCTGATGATTTATGAAGCTCTGGGCTGGGAGCCGCCGATCTTCGGGCATATGACGCTGATCGTCGGCGAGGATCACAAAAAGCTCAGCAAACGGAATGAATCCATCATTCAATTTATGGAGCAGTATGACAACCTTGGGTATTTGCCTGAAGCCATGTTCAACTTCATTGCCCTGCTCGGCTGGTCTCCGGAAGGTGAAGAGGAGATTTACAGCAAAGAGCGGCTGATTGAAATTTTTGACGCCAACCGTTTGTCCAAAAGCCCGGCTGTGTTTGATCCGAACAAGCTGGCGCATTTGAACAACCATTATATTAAACACGCCGATCCTGACC
This sequence comes from Paenibacillus enshidis, assembly GCF_042136365.1. Classification (NCBI taxonomy): domain Bacteria; kingdom Bacillati; phylum Bacillota; class Bacilli; order Caryophanales; family Paenibacillaceae; genus Paenibacillus; species Paenibacillus enshidis. The sequence continues at coordinate 14,287 of NZ_JBHHMI010000022.1, forward strand.
GGATCGCTGACATGGCGGTTCCGTACCTCCAGAAGGCCGGACGCCTTCCGGCCAGTCTCACCGCGGAGCAGCAGGAATGGGCAAAGGCGCTTGTCCGTTTGTATCAGGAGCAAATGACAGCTGCATCGGACATTGTTCAACTGTCAGGCGTATTTTTCCGCACCCATCTGGAGCTGGATGCAGAAGGGAAAGCGATCCTGGCGGAAGAGCAGGTCCCGGTCGTGCTTAAGGCTTTTGCCGACAAGGTTGAGGCATCCGAGGAATTTGCAGCTTCGCGGATGGCCGTGCTAATCAAAGAGGTACAGAAGGAAACAGGCTTTAAAGGCAAGCAGCTGTTCATGCCCATCCGGGTCGCTTTGACCGGCCAGACACACGGGCGTGACCTGAATGAAACGATATATCTGCTTGGACGGGATACGGTATTGGACCGTCTCCGCTCTCAGATCAAGGGATAATCGCGTTTTATAGCATGAAGCGGCTGAAGCTGCTTTCTTGTCAGATTGTTTTCTTTTCGTTATAATAAACTCCATCAGAAAACCAACATTTTGCTTGTCAAATTGATCGTTGTTTCATATAAATGATTTAGTTAAAAAGCTGGGAACAGGAGAAGTACGCTGCAACAGGACATTTTTTCAGAGAGAACGGTCAAGGGTGCTTCCCGGGGCTGAGAGCCGTTCAAATGACCTGCAGTGGAAATGCGCCTGGGAGCTGTGCAGTTGAACCGGCATGCCGGCCAGATTGTACCGTTTCGTCCGCGTTACAGGACGTGAAAGAGGAGGTGGCGTGTTCTGCCCTGTCTATGGAAGCATGGAACACCTCAAGCAGAGTGGAACCACGGTGAAACGTCTCTGCAGCACAGGCTGCAGGGGCGTTTTTTTCTTGTCCCGTTTGCCAGTAATTCAAAAAACTCGGCGGCTGCCTTACAGAAGGAGCAAGGAGGGAAGGGCATGTTCAGGCAAATGAGATCTGATATTCAGGCTGTATTGGATAACGACCCGGCGGCAAGAAGCAAGCTGGAGGTGGTTTCCACCTACTCGGGACTGCATGCCATTTGGGCGCACCGGATTGCGCATGCCTTTTATAAACGCCGCTGGTGCACACTTTCCCGTATCATATCGCAATTTTCCCGTTTCATGACAGGCATTGAAATACATCCGGGCGCCCGCATTGGAGAACGTCTGTTCATTGATCATGGCATGGGGATCGTGATCGGCGAAACCTGTGAAATCGGTAATGATGTCGTGATTTATCAGGGGGTAACCCTGGGCGGTACGGGGAAAGAAAAGGGAAAGAGACATCCGACCATCGGCAATAATGTAGTTATCGGGTCAGGGGCGAAAATTTTGGGCTCCTTCAAGGTCGGGGATCAATCCAACATAGGCTCCAATTCTGTCGTATTAAAAGAGGTTCCTCCGAACAGTACGGTTGTCGGCATTCCCGGCAAAATCGTGCGCCAGGACGGCAAACGCCAGGACCGGCTCAGTCATCAGCTGCCCGATCCGGTAGTCGATTCGATCCGCTCGCTGCAGGAGGAAATTGAACGGCTGCGCTCCGAGGTGGCCGAGCTGAAGCGGGAAAAAGCCGGATGCAATTAACAATTACAATTTAACCAGCAAAGCTGGCCTGCTTCCGGCTGCCGAGGCTCTACGGCGGAAGGAGCACAGAAATAGGAGGAGTACGTTTATGGCGCTGCAAATCTATAACACGATGTCAAGGAGCAAGGAACGGTTTGAGCCGCTTGAGCCGGGAAAAGTGAAAATGTACGTGTGCGGTCCTACAGTATACGACTTTATTCATATCGGAAACGCGCGTCCGATCATTGTGTTCGACGTCGTCCGCAATTACTTGCAGTATTCCGGCTACGATGTGAATTATGTGTCGAATTTTACGGACGTGGACGACAAATTGATCCGCAAAGCGGAGCAGCTCGGCACAACGGTTCCCGAAGTGGCTGAGCGCTTTATAGCGGCATATTATGAGGATCTGGAAGGCCTGGGCATTCCGCATGCCAATGCCCATCCGCGAGTGACGGAGAGCATGGACATGATCATCCGCTTCATTCAGGATCTGGTGGACCGGGGATATGCCTATGAGAACGGCGGGGATGTTTTCTTCCGGACGGAGAAGTTTAAGGATTACGGGAAGCTGTCTGGTCAGAACCTTGAACAGCTTCAGTTCGGCATCCGCATCGGGGTCGATGAGCGCAAGGAGCGCCCGGAGGATTTCGTGCTGTGGAAAGCCGCCAAGCCTGGCGAAATTTTCTGGGAAAGCCCATGGGGTAATGGACGTCCTGGCTGGCATATTGAATGCTCGGCCATGTCTCTCCATTATTTAGGGGAAACGCTGGACATTCACGGCGGCGGCCAGGATCTGCAGTTTCCGCATCATGAATGCGAATGCGCCCAATCCGAGGCGCTGACCGGCAAACCTCTGTCCAGATACTGGATGCATAACGGATATATCCGCATCAACAACGAGAAAATGTCCAAATCACTCGGCAACGGCATCCTTGTCAAGGACTTGCGCGCTCGTTACAAGAAAGAAGCCATCCGCTACTTCATGCTGTCGACTCATTACCGCAATCCGCTGAACTTTAATGATGAAACGATGGAGCAATCTGAAAAAAGTGTTGAGCGCATCGCGAATGCGGTGGCGAACCTCAACCATCGTCTTGAAACCTCCACTGAAGGAGATGGCAAAGTGCCGGCGGAGCTTCAGGAGAAGCTGGAGCAAATCAGTGCACATTTCCGCGAGAAAATGGACGATGATTTTAATACACCGGATGCTATCACAGCACTGTTCGAATGGGTAAGTGAAACAAACCGGGTGCTTCAGCAGGACGTAGTCAATAAAGCCGAGCTGCAGAAGCTGCTGGACACCTTTCAGGATCTGAACCGTGTGCTTCGGCTGTTTTCAGAGGCTGGTGAGGAGCTGCTGGATGAAGAGATCGAGCAGTTGATCTCCGAACGGGCGGAGGCGCGCAAGGTTAAAAACTGGGGACGGTCCGATGAAATCCGCGATCTGCTCGCTGCAAAGGGCATTCTGCTTGAGGATACGGCGCAGGGCATGCGCTGGCGGCGCAAATGAGCGGGGAGCATATGAACCTGCCGGGAGAGGGCATGGACGGAGTATGGTTTCCGTACCCGCCCTCCAGGCCGGCCCGGCTAATCCCGCCGATTGCGCTTGCCTATATCGGAGACGCGGTATACGAGGTGGCCGTCCGTCAGTACCTGCTTGCCCAGGCGAACCTGCGCCCGAACCATCTGCACCGCAGAGCGACAGGATTCGTCTCGGCCAAGGCGCAGAGCAGAATTTTGCAGATGCTGGAGCAGGATTTGTCGGAGGAGGAGCAGGATATTGTCAGACAATGCCGGAACGCAAAATCCGGCAGTGTGCCGAAAAATGCGGATGTCCTCGAATACCGTCATGCCACGGCGCTGGAAGGGCTTTTCGGCTTTCTGTACTGCGACGGCCGGCTGGATCGGCTGCGTGAGTTGATTGGCAGGGGTATCGGTTTAATGGACGAAAGCAATAAATAACATAAACGAGCGGACTGCCATAAATACAGTGACAATAAGGCAGACCGCGCTTCAGAGAGGAAGTGCAGTATGGAAGAAGAATGGATCGCGGGCAAGCATTCCGTGATTGAGGCCCTTCGTTCAGGCCGTACAATCAACAAAATATGGCTGGCGGAAAATGCGCAAAAGCATCTGACACAGCCGATTATCGCGGAGGCCAAAAAAGCCGGCGTCATCATTCAGCAGGCTGACAAGCGCAAGCTGGATCAGATGGTTCCGGGCATTCAGCATCAAGGGGTAGTGGCTCAGGCTGCACCGCATGCGTATGCGGAAGTGGAGGATTTGCTCGCGGCGGCGGCCGAGAAGGGACAAGCTCCTTTTCTGATTTTGCTTGATGAAATTGAAGACCCGCATAATCTGGGCTCGATTCTCCGTACGGCGGATTGCACAGGCGCACACGGCGTGATCGTGCCCAAGCGGCGTTCGGCGGCTGTCACGGCGACGGTGTCGAAAACTTCCGCAGGAGCTGTCGAATACGTGCCGGTTGCGCGTGTAAGCAATCTGGCCCAGACGATCGACCGCTTGAAAGAAGAAGGAATCTGGGTCGTGGGGACAGATGTCAACGCTGCTGAGCCGGTTTTTGGCAACGGGGTGTTCACCGGTCCGGTGGCGATTGTGATCGGCAACGAGAACAAGGGCATGGGACGGCTTGTACGGGAAAAGTGCGATGTGCTCGTCAAGCTTCCGATGGAAGGGCGCATCAATTCGCTGAACGCTTCGGTGGCGGCAGGCATCGTGATGTACGAAGTGCTGCGCGGACGAATGGCCCGGGCCTAGCAAATGGCGGATACGCGCGATGTTCTGCTGGTGGATGGCTATAACATGATCGGAGCCTGGCCCGAGCTGTCCGCACTTGCCAAGTCCGGCCTGCAGGAAGCACGGGACAGGCTGCTTGAGCGGCTCGCTGACCATCAGGCGTACTCCGGCAGAAAAGTCATCGTTGTATTTGATGCCTACCGGGTGCCGGGGCTTGGCAAAACCTTCTCACAGAGCAAAGTGCAGATCTATTTCACCAAAGAAAAAGAAACGGCCGATGAATGCATTGAGCGGCTGGTCAGGGAGCTCAGCAGCCGAAGAAGGTCCATATATGTAGCCACAAGCGACCTGGTCGAGCAGCATGTCGCGTTTGGACAGGGAGCTCTCAGGGTATCCGCCCGCGAGCTTCTAACCGAGCTGGAGGAATCCGAACGGGAGGTTCAAAAGCGGATTGAAGAGAATACGGAGCGGCTTCAACGCAACACGCTTGATGCTTCGCTCAGTCCGGAAATGAGAAAAATGTTTGAAAAATGGCGGCGGCAGTAGCGAAATCCCATTGATTTCAAGAGATATCATTTGGCTCCATATCAGACTTAAATTAATCTTTTTGTAACGGGTGTGGTTGACGGTTCTCAGGGCCTTGGCGTATACTTGTCGTATATTTTGAGTAGTAACGGGTACCTTGCGTTGCAGCCGGAGGGATTGTTAGTGAGTGTCGACCTCAAAGATATCATGTTGTCAGTGTATGATTACAAGAATGATGAAGACATTGTCGTAGCGGTCCATGAAGGTGACAGTGAGGCGCTGGAGTTTCTGATCAATAAATATCGGAACTTTGTCAGAGCCAAGGCGAGATCCTATTTCCTGATTGGTGCTGACCGGGAGGACATCATCCAGGAAGGCATGATCGGTTTGTACAAATCGATCCGTGACTTCAAGGGGGATAAGCTTGCCTCTTTCAAAGCATTTGCCGAGCTTTGCATCACGAGACAGATTATTACAGCCATCAAGACGGCGACACGCCAGAAGCATATCCCGTTGAACTCCTATGTATCCCTGGACAAGCCTATTTATGATGAAGAATCGGACCGTACCCTGATGGATGTGATTTGCGGCTCACGGGTAAGTGATCCGGAGGAACTCATTATTAATCAGGAAGAGTTTGTCGGGCTGGAAGACAAGATGTCGGAAATTTTAAGCGATCTTGAACGAAAAGTGCTGATGCTGTATCTGGACGGAAGGTCTTATCAGGAAATCGCCGTCGATCTCAACCGCCATGTGAAATCAATTGATAACGCATTGCAGCGGGTTAAGCGCAAGCTTGAAAAATATCTGGAAGTCCGCGATAATTAAAGAATGTACATTGCAGGAAAAAGGCTCGGTTATATGAGTCTTTTTTTAATGTATTCGTTTATCCACAGGTTTATAACGCTTCGAATTGATTTATACTTGATTAGTATAATGCCAGACAGTTTGAGAGTTTTGAAAAGGGAATCACTTCCTGTGCGCTTTTGCAAAAACTTGCTAGTTCATAAAGGGAAGATGCGCTTAAACACTCGTTGACATGGTACACCCCGTATGATAAAGTGTTTTAGGTAGGCCTAAATTTGCGTTTTTTAGGACCAATTTAGAGACTTCCTGTTCGTCGGATGTCTTCGGGAGGTGCACATCATGCGGGTAATTATCACTTTGGCTTGTACGAATTGCAAACAAAGAAATTACACAACGACCAAAAACAAGCGTAATCACCCCGACCGCATGGAGATGAAGAAATTCTGCAAGTTTTGTAACGAGCAGACTCCTCATCGTGAAACTAGATAGTTTTATGGAGGTGTAGTCGGCGTGAAACGCAGTTTCAAGTCTCTGATTTCCTTTTTCTCTGAAAGCTGGGCTGAACTCAAAAAGGTTCGCTGGCCCAATCGTAAAGAGTTGACTAACTATACGTTAATTGTCGTTGGGACGATTGCGTTTGTCACGATTTATTTTTGGGTTCTGGATATCGGCATTTCTGCTGTGATCGAAGCGATTATCTAGGAAGGGTCCCAGGTGGCTTGATATGGAAAAAAGATGGTATGTCGTCCATACCTATTCCGGGTATGAGAACAAAGTCAAAGCCAATTTGGAAAGACGCGTTGAATCCATGGGCATGGAAGACAAGATTTTCCGTGTTCTTGTTCCTATGGAAGAAGAACTGGTGAACAAAGACGGCAAGAAGAAGACCGTTATGCGTAAAGTTTACCCCGGATATGTCTTGGTCGAAATGATTCAAACCGATGATTCCTGGTATGTTGTCCGCAATACGCCGGGTGTAACAGGTTTTGTAGGGTCAACGGGTTCGGGTTCCAAGCCTACGCCTTTGCTTCCGGAGGAAGTTGAGCAGATTCTGAAGCATATGGGCATGGTTGAGCCGAAACCGAAGATAGAATTCGACGTGAAAGAGTCCGTGCGGATCAAGGTTGGTCCATTTGCGAATTTTGTGGGCTCCGTGGAAGAAATTTTGGCTGACAAGAGCAAGCTTAAAGTACACGTTAACATGTTTGGACGGGAAACCCCGCTGGAGTTGGATTATACTCAAGTGGAGAAAATATAAGATTTTCGGTGGTTTCTTGTGGGAGGATCTAGCGATCCATTGACCACTATTGAGTCAAGGAGGTGTCACCATGGCAAAAAAGGTAATCAAAATGGTAAAACTGCAGATTCCTGCAGGTAAAGCGAATCCAGCGCCTCCAGTAGGTCCGGCTTTGGGTCAAGCAGGTGTCAACATCATGGCATTCTGTAAAGAATTCAATGCCCGTACTGCTGATCAGACAGGCCTGATTATTCCGGTTGAAATCACGGTGTTTGAAGACCGTTCTTTCACATTCATCACCAAAACTCCACCGGCTGCAGTTCTGCTGAAAGTCGCTGCCAAGATCGAAAAAGGTTCTGGCGTACCGAACAAAACGAAAGTGGCTACCGTTAACCGCGATGCCGTTCGTCAAATCGCTGAACAAAAAATGCCTGACCTGAACGCTGGTTCCGTTGAAGCGGCTATGCGTATGGTTGAAGGTACTGCTCGCAGCATGGGTATCACCATCGTTGACTAAGCGCAAGCTTTGTTTTCCGGCATAATGCCGGTGATGTGGGAGGAGTATCCGCTAATACCACAAAGGAGGAAAATATAATGGCTAAACACGGTAAGAAATACCTGGAAGCTGCCAAGCTGATCGACAGCGAAGCAACTTACGAGCCTTTGGAAGCCGTTGAACTGGTGAAGAAGGCTGCCACTGCTAAATTCGACGAAACCGTTGAAGCAGCAGTTCGTCTGGGCGTAGACGCACGTAAACAAGACCAGGCTGTTCGTGGTGTGGTTGTTATGCCGCACGGTACTGGTAAAACCCAACGCGTGTTGGTATTTGCAAAAGGTGATAAAGTGAAGGAAGCCGAAGCGGCTGGAGCTGATTTTGTAGGCGATCAGGACATGATCAACAAAATCCAGCAAGGCTGGTTTGAATTCGACGTCTGCGTAGCTACACCTGATATGATGAGTGAGGTTGGTAAACTGGGCCGTCTGCTCGGTGGTAAAGGTTTGATGCCTAACCCTAAAGCCGGTACAGTTACATTCGACGTTGCCAAGGCTGTTCAAGAAATCAAAGCTGGTAAAATCGAATACCGTCTCGACAAAGCTGGTCAAATTCACGCGCCAATCGGTAAGGTTTCTTTCACTGCCGAGCAGTTGAACGAAAACCTCAAAGCGTTGATCGACGCTCTGAACCGTGCTAAACCGGCAGCTGCTAAAGGTGTATACCTGAAGAACATTGCGGTATCTTCCACAATGGGCCCTAGCGCACGCGTGAACGCAGCAACCTACAGATAAGATCAGGGATTGACATATTCAATCCAAGCTGTTATCATGTACGAGTTGCGTCAGATGACCGACCCTAACATTTGAATATGCTTACCGTAGACAGTAGGTGCCGGAAGGCTTAATTTCCTACCGAGGTGTTATGATAGAACGTTGCGTGTGGCGGGTCTGCCGCCCATGTTGATTCATCAAGCCTTCGTATACGCTACGGAGGCTTTTCTAATGCCTATGTAGCTCCGTTTTTTTAGATTATAGAAACGGCAAAAAATTATCAGGAGGTGTACAGTTTGGCAAATGCAAAAGTGATCCAAGCAAAACAAGAAACCGTTGAAGCCGTAACTGCGAAATTGCGCGAGAGTGCAACTACCGTTGTTGCTGACTACCGCGGTTTGACCGTTGCCCAAGTAACTGAGCTGCGCAAGCAGCTTCGTGAAGCCGGCATTGAATTCCAAGTGCTGAAGAACACGCTGCTTCGCCGTGCGACTGCAGCAGCAGAACTGACTGACCTGGACTCGGCTTTGACCGGTCCTACAGCGATTGCTTTCAGTGCTGATGACGTAGTGGCTCCAGCCAAAATTCTGAACGACTTCGCTAAGAAGAACGACGCTCTCAAACTGAAAGGCGGCGTGTTGGAAGGTCGCGTGGTATCTGTTGAGGAAGTTAAAGCCTTGGCTGAACTCCCGTCCCGCGAAGGTCTGCTTTCCATGCTCCTCAGCGTGCTTCAAGCTCCTGTGCGCAACTTCGCGCTTGCGGTTAAAGCTGTTGCAGAGAAAGAAGAGCAAAGCGCGTAACCGGAATACCGGACGCGATGTAAGACAGGCAGTTTAAGTTTTAAAAAAACTATTATATAAACGGAGGTTCAACCATGAGTAAAGAGCAAATCCTGGAAGCAATTAAAGGTATGTCCGTACTGGAACTGAACGATCTTGTTAAAGCAATCGAAGAAGAATTCGGTGTAACAGCAGCAGCTCCTGTAGCAGTAGTTGGCGGCGCTGTAGGCGGCGCAGCTGAAGCTGAGCAAACTGAATTCGACGTAATCCTGACTAACGCTGGCGCTTCCAAAATCAACGTTATCAAAGCTGTTCGCGAAATCACAGGTCTGGGCTTGAAAGAAGCTAAAGAACTGGTAGACAACGCTCCAAAACCACTGAAAGAAAAAGTGGGTAAAGAAGAAGCTGATTCCGTTAAAGCTAAATTGGAAGAAGCAGGCGCAACTGTAGAAGTGAAATAATTGCCTTTACAGATAAGCGGCAAAATACAAACCCCTTGAGGCGATCTTCAAGGGGTTTGTTGCTGTATTAACCATACCCGAAGGATGTGGACGGCAATGCCTGACCATTACTACTCAAGCAAACCTGGCGCCGAGCATGACAGGCGTATACTTGAAGCGGACCTCCGCGGGGAGAGGCTCTCTTTTGTAAGTGATGCCGGTGTTTTTTCCAAGCAGGGCATTGATTACGGGAGCCGGGTGCTGATTGAGGCGATGGAGTTTTCCGAAAATGCTGCAATCCTGGACGTCGGTTGTGGATATGGCCCAATCGGCCTGACAGCGGCAAGACTGGCACCGGCTGGACGGGTGACCATGATTGATATCAATGAAAGAGCGGTTGAACTGGCCAAGGAGAATGCAGAACGCAACCGGATTAACAATGTCACTGTACTGCAAAGTGATTTATTCCAGGCAGTGCTGGGGAAACGGTTTGATGTCGTTTTGACGAATCCGCCGATCCGGGCCGGCAAAGAGATCGTGCATTCCATATTCAATCTGGCTTTTGACCATCTGAATGAGGGCGGTGCCTTGTGGGTTGTCATCCAGAAGAAGCAAGGAGCTCCTTCTGCGAAGACGAAGCTGGAAAACCTGTTCTCGCGTGTAGAGGAAGTAACGAAGGATAAAGGGTATCGGATTTTTAAAGCTACAAAATGAGGGCTAAAATAGCAAAAAGACCGTTGACATGCGTCATGGTCTGTGATATTATTATAAAATGTCAGCATATAGGATGCCCTTTATGTCTTTAGTTAACTGAAATGTCAATAGGTTATAATAGATGAGGCATATATTTTGTCTTGTCTACGTATAATATATACATTTTGGGCAAATCTACAAGGATAAGGTGCTTCCGGCAGAAAGATTTCACAGATTAAGGCGCTCTTTTTTCGAATATGTTCGAGCAAGGGCTTTTCTTCATTTGTGGAGAACGAATCTGTTGTATGAGTTCCATTATAAGGTACCAAACAAAGGTTCGCAATGAAATTTTTTAAGTGAGTAGACATGAGGGGTGAGTTAAAGTTGGCAGGACATCTTGTTCAATATGGTCGACGCACTCGGCGCAGTTATGCACGTATTAACGAGGTACTAGAAGTTCCGAACCTTATTGAGATCCAACAAAAATCTTATGAATGGTTTTTGGAAGAAGGATTGCGTGAAATGTTTCAAGATATTTCGCCGATTCAGGACTTCACGGGTAACCTGGTTTTGGAGTTTATCGACTACAGCCTCGGAGAACCTAAATATACAGTAGATGACGCGAAAGAACGCGACGTGACATATGCGGCGCCGCTTCGGGTGAAGGTCCGGCTTATTAATAAAGAAACTGGAGAGGTGAAAGAGCAGGAAGTATTCATGGGAGACTTCCCGCTGATGACCGAAACCGGTACATTTATTATTAATGGTGCGGAACGGGTTATTGTCAGCCAGTTGGTTCGCTCTCCCAGCGTCTATTTCAGCACAAAAGTAGATAAAAACGGGAAAACGGCATACACTGCGACGGTTATTCCCAACCGGGGTGCATGGCTCGAACTGGAGATGGATGCAAAGGATATTATCTATGTCCGCATCGACCGTACCCGTAAAATACCAGTTACTGTTCTGCTGCGCGCTCTTGGTTTTGGTACTGATGCTGAAATCCTGGATTTGCTCGGCAATGACGAATACATCCGCAATACGCTTGACAAGGATAACACGGATTCCACGGAGAAAGCGCTGATCGAGATTTATGAGCGCCTTCGTCCGGGTGAACCGCCAACACTGGAAAATGCGAAAAGCCTGCTCGTTGCACGCTTCTTCGATCCAAAACGTTATGACCTGGCCAATGTAGGCCGCTATAAAATCAATAAAAAGCTTCATATCAAGAACCGTTTGTTTAACCAGCGGCTTGCTGAATCCCTGATTGATACCACTACAGGCGAGATCATTGCCGAAGCTGGGCAAATGGTAGACCGCCGTCTTCTGGACGAAATCATGCCGCATCTGGAGGATTCGGTCGGCCACCGCACGTATCATGTTGCGAGCGGCGTGCTGGACAGCAACGACATCCCTCTTCAAACGATTGACGTGTTCTCGCCGATTGAAGACGGTAAAGTCATCAAACTGATCGCCAACGGAAATATCGATAAGATGGTTAAGAACATTACGCCGGCGGATATCATCTCCTCCATCAGCTATTTCATTAACCTTCTTCACGGCATCGGCAGCACGGACGACATTGACCACCTGGGCAACCGTCGTTTGCGTTCCGTAGGCGAGCTGCTGCAAAACCAGTTCCGCATCGGTCTGTCCCGTATGGAGCGTGTCGTTCGTGAGAGAATGTCCATTCAGGATGCGAATGTGATTACACCGCAAGCCCTGATCAATATTCGTCCGGTGATCGCTTCGATCAAGGAGTTTTTCGGAAGTTCGCAGCTGTCCCAGTTTATGGACCAGACGAACCCGCTGGCGGAATTGACACACAAACGCCGTTTGTCCGCACTCGGACCGGGCGGTCTGACACGCGAACGCGCGGGCATGGAAGTGCGGGACGTTCACCCGAGCCACTACGGCCGGATGTGTCCGATCGAAACGCCGGAGGGTCCGAACATCGGTCTGATCAACTCGTTGTCAACTTTTGCGCGCATCAATGAGTACGGCTTCATCGAAGCCCCTTACCGCTGGGTTGATCCGAAGACCGGCAAGGTAACGGAACAGATAGACTACCTGACAGCCGATGAAGAGGATAACTACATTGTTGCCCAGGCGAACGCGGAATTGAATGAGGACAACACATTCAAGGACGAAGTCGTCATTGTACGCTACAACAAGCAGTCCGATAACATCCTCCCGATGCCGAGCAGCCGGGTAGACTACATGGACGTTTCGCCTAAGCAGGTTGTGTCTGTAGCGACAGCGCTCATTCCGTTCCTGGAGAATGACGACTCCAACCGTGCGCTGATGGGATCCAACATGCAGCGGCAGGCTGTTCCGCTTCTTATTCCGAAGGCTCCTTTGGTAGGTACGGGAATGGAGCATAAAGCTGCTAAAGACTCCGGTGTATGTATTGTATCCAAGTATGACGGGATTATTGAACGTTCTTCCGCCAATGAAATCTGGCTGCGCCGTATTGAAACGGTGGACGGCAATGAAGTCAAAGGCGATATCGTAAAATATAAATTACACAAATTTATGCGTTCGAACCAAGGAACATGCATCAATCAGCGTCCGATTATCAAACGCGGGGCTGTGGTGAAGAAAGGTGACATTCTGGCTGACGGGCCTTCGACCGAAATGGGCGAATTGGCGTTGGGACGCAACGTGGTCGTAGCCTTCATGACATGGGAAGGCTACAACTACGAGGATGCGATCCTTCTCTCCGAGAAGCTCGTGAAAGAAGATGTCTATACCTCTATTCATATTGAGGAGTACGAGTCCGAAGCACGGGATACGAAACTTGGACCTGAAGAAATTACACGGGACATTCCTAACGTCGGTGAAGAAGCGCTGCGCAATCTGGATGAGCGCGGAATTATCCGCATCGGTGCCGAGATCGGCGCCGGAGATATTCTGGTCGGCAAGGTAACACCAAAAGGGGTAACGGAGTTGACTGCGGAGGAACGTCTCCTGCACGCCATCTTCGGTGAGAAGGCACGCGAAGTGCGTGATACCTCCCTGCGTGTGCCGCATGGTACAGACGGTATCGTGGTTGATGTCAAGGTGTTTACCCGCGAGAACGGCGACGAGTTGCCACCGGGAGTTAACCAGCTTGTCCGTGTGTACATTGCACAGAAGCGTAAAATTTCCGAAGGTGACAAAATGGCCGGCCGTCACGGCAACAAAGGTGTCGTTGCCCGTATCCTGCCTGAAGAAGATATGCCGTTCCTGCCTGACGGTACACCTGTACAGGTCGTGCTGAATCCGCTGGGCGTGCCTTCACGGATGAACATCGGTCAGGTGCTGGAGGTTCACCTCGGAATGGCTGCCATGCGTCTTGGCATTCACGTTGCCACACCGGTATTCGACGGAGCGAACGAGTACGACGTATTCGATACGATGGAAGAAGCTGGCATGCAGCGTAATGGTAAAACCGTGCTTTATGATGGACGTACCGGAGAACGCTTTGAGCGTGAAGTTACGGTCGGCGTCATGCATATGATCAAGCTGGCGCACATGGTTGACGATAAGATTCATGCCCGTTCCACAGGTCCTTACTCGCTCGTTACACAGCAGCCGCTGGGTGGTAAAGCCCAATTCGGCGGCCAGCGCTTCGGTGAGATGGAAGTATGGGCACTGGAAGCTTATGGCGCTGCTTATACGCTGCAGGAAATTTTGACCGTGAAATCCGATGACGTGGTGGGGCGTGTGAAAACGTACGAATCGATCGTCAAAGGCGAGAATGTTCCGGAACCAGGCGTTCCTGAATCCTTTAAGGTATTGATCAAGGAACTGCAGAGCTTGGGCATGGATGTCAAGATCCTGTCCGAAGACGAGCAGGAAATTGAAATGAAAGAAATCGATGACGAAGACGATACCACCGGTGATAAGCTGAGCCTGAATTTGGAGGGCGCGGAAGTCGGAATGGAATAAGTTCTTTCTGGCAAGTGAACTCGTCTAAGACAATGGCAATGTGCAGGCTCCCGTAACGGTCCGTGAAGATGGGCCGTTATGGAACCTAGTAATTAGGATAGGGTTAAGGAGGGTTGCTCCTTGTTGGACGTCAACAATTTCGAATACATGAAAATCGGGCTTGCATCCCCGGAAAAAATTCGCTCTTGGTCCCGCGGAGAAGTGAAAAAGCCGGAAACGATCAACTATCGTACGCTTAAACCGGAAAAAGAAGGACTGTTCTGCGAGAAAATTTTCGGGCCGACGAAGGACTGGGAATGTCACTGCGGTAAATACAAACGCGTTCGTTATAAAGGCGTTGTCTGCGACCGCTGTGGTGTGGAAGTAACCCGCGCCAAAGTTCGCCGCGAACGGATGGGCCATATTGAGTTGGCTGCTCCTGTATCGCACATTTGGTACTTCAAAGGGATTCCAAGCCGCATGGGCCTGGCGCTCGATATGTCTCCCCGTTCCCTTGAGGAGATTATTTACTTCGCATCTTATGTTGTAACAGATCCGGGCGATACGCCTCTGGAGAAAAAGCAGCTGCTTTCCGAAAAAGAGTACCGCAGCTACCGTGAGAAGTACGGTTATGGCTTTCAGGCAGGCATGGGTGCAGAAGCTGTCAAAAAGCTTCTCCAGGATCTCGATGTCGATAAAGAGCTCGAATTCCTGAAGGAAGAGCTGCGCACAGCTCAAGGCCAGCGCCGCAACCGTGCGATCAAGCGCCTTGAAGTCATCGAAGCCTTCCGCAACTCCGGCAACCAGCCGGAATGGATGATCATGGACGTGCTGCCGGTCATTCCTCCCGAACTTCGCCCGATGGTTCAGCTTGATGGCGGACGTTTTGCGACTTCTGACCTGAATGATCTGTACCGCCGTGTAATTAACCGCAACAACCGTCTGAAAAGACTGCTCGACCTCGGTGCGCCTGACATTATCGTACAGAACGAAAAGCGCATGCTTCAGGAAGCTGTCGATGCGCTGATCGATAATGGCCGCCGCGGACGTCCGGTTACCGGCCCGGGCAATCGCCCTTTGAAATCCCTCAGCCACATGCTGAAGGGTAAACAAGGCCGTTTCCGTCAGAACCTGCTGGGTAAACGGGTGGACTACTCCGGCCGTTCGGTTATCGTTGTAGGTCCTTACCTGAAAATGTACCAGTGCGGTCTGCCGAAAGAAATGGCGCTGGAACTGTTTAAGCCTTTCGTAATGAAAGAGCTTGTAAATAAAGGGCTTGCCCATAACATCAAGAGCGCAAAACGCAAGGTTGAGCGCGTAAGCGCCGAAGTGTGGGATGTGCTCGAAGAAGTGATCAAAGAACACCCGGTACTGTTGAACCGTGCACCAACGCTGCACCGCCTCGGTATTCAGGCGTTTGAACCGATTTTGGTGGAAGGACGCGCCATTCGTCTGCATCCACTCGTATGTACGGCATACAATGCCGACTTTGACGGTGACCAAATGGCCGTGCACGTTCCTCTGTCCGCTGAAGCGCAAGCCGAAGCTCGCCTTCTGATGCTCGCTTCCGGGAACATTCTGAACCCGAAAGACGGCAAGCCGGTTGTTACTCCATCTCAGGATATGGTTCTGGGTTCTTATTACCTGACAATGGACAACAAAGAAGAAGAAGGCGCAGGCATGATTCTGGGTAGCGTCAACGAAGCGGTATCAGCCTATCAGCGCGGAACCGCGGGTCTGCATGCGCGCGTGGCTATCCCGGTGAAGGCGCTTGGTAAAACTAGCTTTACCGAAAAGCAGCAAAGTGCGTTGTTGATCACTACGGTTGGTAAAATTATCTTTAACGAAATTTTCCCTGCAAGCTTCCCATATATCAATGATGCGACACGTTCCAACTTGCTTTACGGAACAGCAGAGGAATTCTTTGTCTACGATAAAGGTGTCAACATTACTGAAGCGATTCAGAACGCGTCGCAGGCGAATGGGGTAGGCAAGGACTACCTGGGCAACATTATCGCCCGCTGCTTCGAGATTTACCATACAACAGAGACCGCTGTGATTTTGGATAAAATCAAACAGCTTGGTTTCACATATTCTACCCGCGCAGGTGTAACGGTAGCGGTTTCCGACGTTATCGTCCCTGAAGAAAAGAAGAAAATTCTGGAGGAATCCGATGCAAAGGCGCAAATCGTCACGAATCAGTACCGTCGTGGTCTGATTACGAACGAAGAGCGTTATGACCGGATTATCGACATCTGGTCCAAGGCGAAGGATGAGCTGACGGACGTACTGCTGAAATCCATGGACCGCTACAACTCCATCATGATGATGGTGGACTCCAAGGCGCGTGGTAACAAGTCGCAGATTACCCAGCTTGGTGGCATGCGCGGACTGATGGCGAACCCGTCCGGACGGATCATCGAACTCCCGATCAAGTCGAACTTCCGTGAAGGCCTGACCGTCCTTGAGTACTTCATCTCGACACACGGCGCCCGTAAAGGTTTGGCGGATACGGCGCTTCGTACGGCGGACTCCGGTTACCTGACACGCCGTCTCGTTGACGTCGCACAGGATGTTATCGTTCGCGAGGATGACTGCGGCACGGATAAAGGCTTTACCGTCGGCCGGATTCAGGACGGCAAAGAGGTTATCGAGGACCTTTATGATCGTCTGGAAGGACGTTACTGCTTCGAAACGGTTCGTCATCCGGAGACGGGGGAAATTATTGCCCGCCGCAACGAACTGATCGACTCTGATAAAGCAGAGGCAATCGTTAAAGCTGGAATCGACAAGGTGCAAATCCGGTCCGTACTTAGCTGCCGCGCCAAACACGGTGTCTGCAAAAAGTGCTATGGCCGCAACCTTGCAACCGGGAAATTTGTTGAGATCGGTGAAGCGGTTGGGATTATCGCTGCCCAATCCATCGGCGAACCGGGAACACAGCTCACTATGCGTACGTTCCATACCGGTGGTGTTGCGGGGGATGATATCACTCAGGGTCTGCCTCGTATTCAGGAACTCTTTGAAGCCCGTAACCCTAAAGGTCAAGCCACAATCAGCGAGATTGACGGTACGGTCAAAGAGATCCGCGAAGGCAAAGACCGCCGTGAAATCGATATTGAAGGGGAAGCGGAAACCAAAACGTACTCTGTTACCTACGGCTCCCGCCTGCGCGTAAGCGAAGGCATGGCCATTGAAGCCGGTGACGAGCTGACGGACGGCTCCATTGACCCTAAGGAAATGCTGCGCATCAAAGGTATCCGTGGCGTTCAGAACTATATTCTCCAGGAAGTTCAGCGCGTATATCGGAACCAGGGCGTAGAAATCAACGACAAGCACGTCGAAGTTATGATTCGTCAGATGCTGCGTAAAATCCGTATTATTGATGCGGGTGACACAATACTTTTGCCAGGATCCTTCGTCGACGTCCATGAATATGAAGCAGCCAATAAAGTAGCAATCCTGAACGGCAAGGAGCCTGCGGTAGCCAAACCCGTTCTGCTGGGGATCACCAAGGCGTCCCTTGAAACGGATTCCTTCTTATCCGCTGCCTCGTTCCAGGAAACGACACGGGTGCTGACAGATGCTGCGATCAAAGGCAAAGTGGACCAACTGCTTGGCCTGAAAGAAAATGTAATCATCGGCAAGCTGATTCCTGCGGGCACAGGCATGAACCGCTATCGCAATGTACAAATCGTGGAGCCTGACAACGGAGATGCTTCTCCGGAAGAGCTCGAAACGGTATCGGCTGACTAAGATCAACCGCCTGCACGTCAACATCACTATCAATAAGATTTATTAGGTAAGGGACATGGGTAAAGGAAGGGGAGAGCGCCTGCTTATCCCCTTCCATACCGTGTGCCAAAGCCTTGTTATTTAATACAAATTAATATCTTGACATTGCCTAGTCGTCAGTGCTAATATAGCAAAGGTGCGTGAGTTGCAGGATTGTGATTAAGGTGTTTTCGGAGGAATGCGAAATGTCCAAAGAACAAAGTCTGCAGGATGCTCATGTCAAGATCGGTACCAAACAGACCATTAAGATGGTTGAATTGGGCTTCGCCTCAGAAGTATATTTGGCTGAAGACGCAGATTCGCGTCTCACTTCCAGACTTATTGAACTGTGCGGCAAGCACGGAGTTAAAGTAACGCTGGTCGATACGATGAGCAATCTCGGCAAGGCCTGCGGAATCGAAGTGGGAGCTGCAATGGCTGCTATCGTAAAACAATAAGGTAAGGAACGTTTTTGTCAGCAGGGTTTAAGAGAATCCAAAAGGCAAAAACTTTTCATTTGTTCTTTTATGAACCGCCTGGGTCTGTGGACTTAAAAGTGTGTTTATCAAAAGATCATGAAGAATTGAGGAAGGAGGTGGCAGTACAATGCCAACTATTAACCAATTGGTGCGTAAAGGCCGTAAAGCCAAAATCGAAAAGTCAAAATCACCAGCTTTGCAAAAAGGTTTCAACGCTTTGAAACGTGAAGCTACCGACATCAGTTCTCCGCAAAAACGCGGTGTCTGCACTCGTGTAGGTACAATGACTCCGAAAAAACCGAACTCCGCGCTTCGTAAATATGCTCGTGTTCGCTTGTCGAACCGTGTAGAGGTGACGGCTTACATTCCAGGTATCGGACATAACCTGCAAGAGCACAGCGTCGTGCTGATTCGCGGCGGTCGTGTAAAAGACCTTCCGGGTGTACGTTACCACATCGTGCGCGGTGCTTTGGATACAGCAGGCGTGAACAACCGTATGCAGGCTCGTTCCAAATACGGCGCAAAACGTCCTAAAGCTAAAAAGGCTTAATGAAAATGTCCCGGCAGCAGCCGGTTGAACAATTGAGAAAGGGGGA
The DNA here is from genome assembly GCF_042136365.1 of Paenibacillus enshidis. Taxonomy (NCBI): domain Bacteria; kingdom Bacillati; phylum Bacillota; class Bacilli; order Caryophanales; family Paenibacillaceae; genus Paenibacillus; species Paenibacillus enshidis. Next base: position 33,126 of record NZ_JBHHMI010000022.1, read on the forward strand.
TATCCATGCCACGCAAAGGTCCAGTTACCAAGAGAGACGTGCTGCCAGATCCAGTGTATAACAGCAAGCTTGTTACACGTTTGATCAACCGCATCATGCTCGACGGAAAACGCGGAGTTGCTCAAAGCATCCTGTATAATGCGTTCAACATCATTCAGGAGCGTACGGGCAATGATCCAATGGAAGTATTTGAAGCAGCAATCAAGAATATCATGCCAGTCCTGGAAGTTAAAGCTCGCCGTGTAGGCGGTGCCAACTACCAAGTACCAATCGAGGTTAAACCTGAGAGACGTACTTCCCTAGGACTCCGTTGGCTCGTGAACTACTCGCGCAGCCGCGGTGAGAAAACAATGGAAGAGCGTCTGGCTGCAGAAATCATCGACGCATCCAACAACACCGGTGCTTCCGTTAAGAAACGTGAAGACACACACAAAATGGCTGAGGCGAACAAAGCGTTTGCTCACTACCGCTGGTAGGATTCAGCTCACTAATAAACTTCAATTTTGAAGGGAGACCCATTTCATGGCAAGAGAGTTCTCCTTGAAAAATACACGTAATATCGGGATCATGGCTCATATTGACGCTGGTAAAACGACTACAACTGAGCGGATTCTGTTCTACACAGGCCGTACGCACAAAATCGGTGAAGTTCACGAAGGCGCTGCGACGATGGACTGGATGGAACAGGAGCAGGAGCGCGGGATCACGATCACATCCGCTGCTACCACTGCCGCTTGGAAGGGTCATCGCGTTAATATCATTGATACCCCAGGGCACGTTGACTTCACGGTTGAAGTTGAACGTTCCCTTCGTGTATTGGACGGAGCAGTAGGTGTTTTCAGTGCGAAGGAAGGCGTTGAGCCTCAGTCTGAAACCGTATGGAGACAGGCTGACCGTTACGGCGTTCCACGGATCGCATATGTAAACAAAATGGACATCATCGGTGCCGACTTCCTGAACGTTGTGAACGACATGCGCGATCGTCTTCAAGCTAACGCTGTGGCGATTCAACTGCCAATCGGTGCTGAAAATGATTTTGTCGGTATCATCGATATCATTGAGCGCAAGGCTTACATGTACAAAGATGACCTTGGTCAAAATATCGAAGAAACCGAAGTTCCTGCAGAATATGCAGACAAAGTTGAAGAGCTTCGTATGGAATTGGTAGAGAAGGTTGCCGAGCTGGACGAAGAACTGACTATGAAATATCTTGAAGGGGAAGAGCTGACGGTTGAAGAAATCAAAGGCGCTCTCCGTCAAGGTGTCGTAGAAGTTAAGATCTTCCCGGTAATTTGCGGATCTTCTTATCGTAACAAAGGGGTTCAGCTGATGCTGGACGCTGTTATCGATTACCTGCCTGCTCCAATCGACGTGCCTGACATCAAGGGTGTCCTTGAAGACGGTACGGAAGCTATCCGTAAGTCTTCTGATGAAGAGCCTTTCTCTGCATTGGCTTTTAAAATCATGACAGACCCTTACGTTGGTAAGCTGACATTCTTCCGCGTGTATTCAGGAGTGCTTCAATCCGGATCTTACGTATTGAATGCGACCAAAGGCAAGCGTGAGCGGATCGGACGTATCCTTCAGATGCATGCGAACAGCCGCCAGGAGATTACTGAAGTGTACTCCGGTGATATCGCTGCTGCCGTAGGTTTGAAAGATACAGGCACAGGTGATACACTGTGTGATGAGAAGCATCCGGTAATTCTGGAGTCCATGAACTTCCCGGATCCGGTTATCGAAATTGCGGTTGAGCCGAAGACGAAAGCTGACCAAGATAAGATGAGTAATGCTCTCAGCAAGCTGACGGAAGAGGATCCAACTCTGCGTGCACACACTGATGAAGAGACAGGTCAAACGATTCTGGCCGGTATGGGCGAGCTTCACCTGGACATCATCATTGACCGTATGCGCCGTGAGTTCAAGGTGGAAACCAACGTGGGTAAACCACAGGTTGCTTACCGCGAAACATTCCGTCAAGCTGCACGCGTTGAAGGTAAATTTGTTCGTCAGTCCGGTGGCCGTGGTCAGTATGGTCACGTATGGGTTGAATTCGAACCTCTGGAGGCAGGTACAGGCAGCCAGTTCGAGAGCAAAGTTGTCGGTGGCTCCGTTCCTCGTGAGTACATCGCTCCAGCTCTTGCAGGTATCGAAGAACAAATGAAGAACGGTGTACTTGCCGGCTTCCCGCTTGTAGACGTTAAAGCTACAATCGTTGACGGTTCTTACCACGATGTCGACTCCAACGAGATGGCGTTTAAAATCGCTGGCTCAATGGCGCTGAAAGCAGCGAAAGACAAGTGTAAGCCTGTACTGCTTGAACCGATTATGAAAGTTGAAGTAACGGTTCCTGAGGAGTACATGGGTGACGTAATGGGTATGCTGAACTCCCGCCGTGGCCGTATCGAAGGTATGGACTCCCGCGGTGGCGCTCAAATTATTCGTGCTAAGGTACCTCTGTCCGAAATGTTTGGATATTCCACAACACTTCGTTCCGGTACACAAGGCCGCGGCGTATTCTCCATGGAACTGTCTCACTACGAAGAGGTTCCTAAGAACATCGCTGAAGAGATCGTCTCCAAAGCCAAAGGCGAGTAATAAGTTTTACGGGGGCGTCAGGTGCATGAATTTTTATTTGTTCGCCTGACGGTCTAAACATAAACCCATGATATTGAGGAGGAATTGTTCAAATGGCAAAGGCTAAGTTTGAACGTACTAAACCACACGTTAACATTGGTACTATCGGTCACGTTGACCATGGTAAAACAACTCTGACTGCTGCAATCACAACTGTATTGTCCAAAACTTACGGTGGTGCTGCAGTAGCATTCGATCAAATCGACAAAGCACCAGAAGAAAGAGAGCGTGGTATCACGATCTCCACAGCTCACGTTGAATACGAAACTGACAACCGCCACTATGCGCACGTTGACTGCCCAGGTCACGCTGACTATGTTAAAAACATGATCACTGGTGCTGCTCAAATGGACGGAGCGATTCTGGTTGTATCCGCAGCTGACGGCCCAATGCCGCAAACTCGCGAGCACATCCTGCTCTCCCGCCAGGTAGGCGTTCCTTACATCGTCGTATTCCTGAACAAATGCGACATGGTTGAAGACGAAGAGCTTCTGGAACTGGTTGAAATGGAAGTTCGCGACCTGCTGAACGAATATGAATTCCCAGGTGACGACACTCCAATCACTCGCGGTTCTGCTCGTGAGGCTCTGCAAAATCCTGAAGGCGAGTGGGCACAAAAAATCGTTGAGATGTTCAAAGAAATCGACACTTACATCCCAACTCCAGAACGCGACACTGATAAGCCTTTCCTGATGCCAGTCGAGGACGTATTCTCCATCACTGGCCGTGGTACAGTTGCTACTGGTCGTGTAGAGCGCGGCACTGTTAAAGTCGGCGAGGAAATTGAAATCGTTGGTATCCACGAAGAAACTAAGAAATCCGTAGTTACGGGCGTAGAAATGTTCCGTAAATTGCTGGATTCCGCTCAAGCTGGTGACAACATCGGCGCTCTGCTGCGTGGTGTTGACCGTGCCCAAATTGAGCGTGGTCAAGTACTTGCTAAACCTGGTTCCGTTAAGCCTCACACGGAGTTCACGGCTCAAGTATACGTACTGACTAAAGAAGAAGGCGGACGTCATAAGCCTTTCTTCACTGGCTACCGTCCACAATTCTATTTCCGTACAACTGACGTAACAGGTATCATTAACCTGCCAGAAGGTACTGAAATGGTTATGCCTGGCGACAACATCGCAGTTACTGTACAATTGATCGCTCCAATCGCGATCGAAGAAGGTACTCGCTTCGCGATCCGCGAAGGCGGCCGTACAGTAGGTGCAGGCGCTGTAGCAACAATCCTGAAATAATAAGGGTTAACCCTTGCATATAAGTAACAATGTACTGGAACGAGCAACAGTGTACTGTAAAGGATTCAGAAGCCTCCGTCTTTCAGACGGGGGCTTTTTGCATTGAAGAGTTGGGGTAAGAAAATCTTTTAGGATTTTGCTTGCATTAGGCTTTTATATTCTATATAATAAGAATGTTGTTTGCGACTGTGCGATGATGTGAGAGGTTACTGACACACCCGGCCCCTTTGCCATGGAGCGGTGGTTAGAAAATTTTCACGGAGTATGTCCGATACCAAATTGGGCGATAGAAGGAGGGACTAAAATGGCAAAGCAAAAAATTCGTATTCGTTTGAAAGCATACGATCATAGAATTCTTGATCAATCCGCTGAGAAAATTGTTGAGACAGCGAAACGTTCGGGTGCAGGTGTTTCCGGACCGATTCCACTGCCTACTGAAAAACAAGTGATTACTATTCTCCGTGCGGTGCACAAGTACAAGGATTCCCGGGAGCAGTTCGAAATGCGCACTCACAAGCGTCTGATCGACATCGTGAACCCGACTCCACAAACTGTGGATGCCTTGATGCGCTTGGACCTGCCGTCCGGTGTAGATATCGAAATCAAACTGTAATAAACATGCGTGATTAAAGAAAGGAAAAGAGGTGTCAACATGAAAGGTATCTTAGGAAAAAAACTTGGAATGACCCAAGTATTTACCGCTGAGGGCAACGTAGTCGCCGTTACAGTTATCGAAGCTGGTCCTAACGTAGTTCTGCAAAAGAAAGACGTTGAGAATGATGGCTACGAAGCGGTACAGCTCGGCTTCTCCGATAAGAAAGAAAAGAATGCCAATAAACCTGAAGCAGGACATGCGAAAAAAGCAAACACTGCACCTAAGCGCTACGTTCGTGAATTCCGCAGTGTTGATCTGGCAGGATATGAGGTTGGTCAAGAGATCAAAGCCGATATTTTTGCAGAAGGCGAATTCGTTGACGTAACAGGTACATCCAAAGGTAAAGGCTTTGCCGGCGTAATCAAACGTTGGGGACAAAGTACAGGACCTATGTCTCACGGTTCCCGTTACCACAGAGGACCAGGTTCCATGGGTTCCATCCAAGCGAACCGCGTTCCTAAAGGCAAACGTCTTCCAGGACATATGGGTCATGATACGATAACTATTCAACGTCTTGAAGTTGTAAAAGTCGATGCAGAGCGCAATGTGCTGCTCGTGAAAGGCTCCATTCCAGGACCGAAAAACAGCTTCGTAAAAATTCAAGCAACGGTGAAAAAATAATCGCCTGAAGAAAGGAGGAACACGAAATGCCAAAAGTAGCAGTCTACAATATCAGTGGTAGCCAGGTTGGTGAAGTTGAATTGAAAGATACGGTGTTCGGTATCGAACCGAACCAGCACGTTCTTCATGAAGCAGTTGTTATGCAACTGGCATCCCTGCGTCATGGGACTCATAAAGTGAAAGGTCGTTCCGAAGTACGCGGCGGCGGTCGCAAGCCTTGGAAACAAAAAGGCACTGGTCGCGCTCGTCAAGGATCCATCCGCGCTCCGCAATGGAAAGGCGGCGGTATTGTTTTCGGACCGACACCTCGTAGCTATGCATATAAACTGCCTAAGAAAGTTCGCCGTTTGGCTATCAAATCGGCACTGTCTTCCAAAGTGATCGAGAACCAAATTATCGTACTGGACGCTCTGACTATGAGCGCTCCTAAGACGAAGGAATTTGTTGCCATTTTGAATAACCTCAAAGCAGATCGCAAAGCTTTGGTCGTAGCTCCTAGCTATGATGATAATGTGGCTCTTTCCGCACGGAATATTCCTGGCGTGAAATTTGTCGCGGCAGATGGCATTAATGTTCTTGACGTGCTCAAACACGACAAACTGATCATTACGAAAGAAGCAGTCCAGAAAGTTGAGGAGGTGTTCGCGTAATGAAGGATCCTCGTGATATTATCAAACGTCCGATCATCACTGAGCGTACGGCTGAAATGATGAATGACTTGAAATACGTGTTTGAAGTGGATATCCGCTCGAACAAAACGGAAATCAAGAAAGCGATCGAAGCGATTTTCAACGTGAAGGTTGCAAATGTGAACACTCTGCGTGTTCCTGCGAAGCCTAAACGCTACGGCCGTTATTCCGGCTACACCAGTGAGTGGAAAAAAGCTTTCGTAACGCTGACTAAAGACAGCAAACCGCTTGAGTTTTTTGAAACGGTATAATTGAAACTGTAAAGTAAGGAGGGAAATTCAGTGCCAATCAAAAAGTACAAACCGACATCCCCGGCTAGACGCGCAATGTCCGTCTCTACTTTTGAAGAGATCACGACAAATCAGCCGGAGAAATCCTTGCTGGCGCCTCTGAGCAAAAAAGCCGGCCGCAACAACCAAGGTAAAATTACGGTTCGTCACCATGGCGGCGGACATAAGCGTAAATACCGCATCATTGACTTCAAACGTAACAAAGACGGAATACCGGGCCGCGTTGCTACGATCGAATATGATCCGAACCGGACTTCCAACATCGCACTGATTCACTATGTGGACGGCGAGAAACGTTACATCATCGCTCCTAAAGGTCTGAAAGTAGGAGACGAAGTGGTATCCGGAGCGGGTTCCGACATCAAAATCGGTAATTCTCTTCCACTGGAAAACATTCCGGTAGGTACGGTTATCCACAACATTGAGTTAAAACCTGGTAAAGGCGGACAATTGGTTCGTGCAGCAGGTACGGAAGCTCAATTGCTCGGTAAAGAAGAAAAGTATGTAACTGTCCGCCTTTCTTCCGGTGAAGTACGCCGCATTCTGAAAGTTTGCCGCGCTACGATCGGTTCCGTAGGCAACGAAGACCATGAGCTCGTGAAAATCGGTAAAGCCGGACGCAGCCGCTGGTTGGGACAACGTCCTGAAGTCCGCGGGGTAGTAATGAACCCTAACGATCACCCACACGGTGGTGGTGAAGGTCGTGCTCCAATCGGACGCAAATCGCCTATGTCTCCATGGGGCAAACCGACTCTTGGTTACAAAACGCGTAAAAAAGGTAAAGCTTCTGATAAATACATCGTTCGCCGCCGCACGAAGTAATGCACGCTGTGCATAATGCGTGAACGAGCCACAAGGACGAATGTTTGACGAAGGGAGGATTTACACATGAGCCGCAGTCTTAAAAAAGGTCCATTTGTTGATGGATACCTGTTGAAAAAAGTTGAGGTGCTGAACGAGCAGGACAAGAAAGTCGTAGTCAAAACCTGGTCCCGCCGTTCTACTATTTTCCCTCAGTTCATCGGACACACTTTCGGTGTATACGACGGCCGTAAACATGTGCCTGTATACGTAACTGAAGATATGGTTGGCCACAAGCTGGGCGAGTTCGCTCCAACCCGCACGTACAAAGGCCACACGGACGACGACAAGAAAACAAGAAGATAATGAACGAGCGCCATGTTTGAGAGGAGGTAAACTCAATGGAAGCAAAAGCACACGCTAGATCTATACGGATCTCCGCCCGTAAAGTCAAACTCGTGATTGACTTGATTCGCGGTAAGCAAGTGGGTGAAGCGGTAGCTATCCTTCGCCACACACCTAAAGCTGCTTCTCCGGTAGTTGAAAAGCTGCTGAACTCTGCAATTGCCAATGCGGAGCACAACTATTCCATGGACGTAAACAACCTGGTTGTTTCCGAAGTATTCGTCAACCAAGGTCCAACGATGAAACGTTTCCGTCCGCGTGCAATGGGACGTGCAAGCCGGATTAACAAACGCACCAGCCACATCACTTTGGTGGTATCTGAAAAATAAGGAGGGAAAACGTGTGGGACAAAAGGTAAATCCCGTCGGACTCCGAATCGGTATTATCCGTGATTGGGAATCCAAATGGTACGCAGGCAAAGATTTCGGTGATCTTCTGCTGGAAGACGTAAAAATTCGTGAACACCTGAAAAATAAATTGAAAGACTCCGCTGTATCCCGTATCGAGATCGAAAGAGCAGCGAACCGCATCAACGTAACAATCCACACTGCGAAGCCAGGCATGGTTATCGGTAAGGGTGGTTCTGAAGTTGAAAATCTGCGTGGTGAAATTACCAAGATCGCAGGCGGTAAAAAAGTTCACATTAACATTTCTGAAATTAAAAACCCTGAGCTGGACGCAATTCTGGTTGCCGAGAGCATCGCACAACAGCTGGAACGCCGTGTTTCCTTCCGTCGTGCTTTGAAACAAGCGATCCAAAGAACGATGCGTGCCGGAGCAAAAGGGATTAAAACTCAAGTGGGCGGCCGTCTTGGCGGTGCTGAGATCGCTCGTTCGGAAGGCTACAGTGAAGGAACTGTTCCACTGCACACGCTTCGTGCCGACATTGATTATGGTACAGCTGAAGCTCATACTACTTATGGCCGTATCGGCGTAAAAGTATGGATCTATCGTGGAGAGGTTCTTCCTACGGCTAAGAAACAAGCTGCTCAGGAAGGAGGCAACTAATCATGTTGGTACCAAAACGTGTCAAACACCGCAAGCAGCAACGCGGTCACATGAAAGGCCGTGCTAAAGGCGGAACAACATTGAACTTTGGTGAATACGGTTTGCAAGCTCTGGAACCATCATGGATCACAAACCGTCAAATCGAATCCGCCCGTATCGCGATGACTCGTTACATCAAACGTGGCGGTAAAGTTTGGATTAAAATTTTCCCTGACAAACCGATTACACAAAAGCCTCTTGAAGTGCGGATGGGTAGCGGTAAAGGTAATGTGGAAAAGTGGGTTGCAGTTGTGAAGCCTGGTAAGATCATGTTTGAGCTTGCAGGTGTGCCTGAAGAGGTTGCTCGTGAAGCTATGCGTCTTGCCGCTCACAAACTGCCAATCAAAACTAAGTTTGTGAAACGTGAAGAATTGGGTGGTGAAGTAAATGAAGGCTAATGAATTTCGTAACCTAACCACTGCTGAACTTGAGCAAAAAATTTCCGGGTTTAAAGAAGAACTCTTTAACCTCCGCTTTCAACTCGCTACCGGTCAGCTCGACAATCCTGTCCGCATCCGTGATGTGCGCAAGGATATTGCTCGTGCAAAAACCGTGATTCGTGAAAGAGAACTTGGAATTAGCTAAGATCACAGCTTGATCCATATTCCGTATGTATTCAGGAAGGAGGCCCACAATGAGCGAACGTAATGCCCGTAGAGTGCAAGTTGGCAAAGTAGTTAGCGACAAAATGAACAAAACGATTGTGGTTGCTGTAGAAACCTACAAGAAGCATGATCTGTACCATAAACGCATCAAGTACACTAAAAAGTTCAAAGCTCATGATGAGAACAACACTGCGCAAATCGGTGATACTGTTAAAATCATGGAAACTCGCCCTCTGTCCAAGGATAAAAACTGGAGACTGGTCGAGATCGTTGAAAAAGCAGTAATCATCTAATGAACCTGCAGTTTTGCCGAAAGGAGGAAATCTAAATGATTCAACCATTTACACGTTTGGCTGTGGCTGACAACTCCGGTGCGAAGGAATTGATGTGTATCCGCGTACTTGGTGGTACGGGACGTCGTACGGCTCAAATCGGTGATCTGATCGTTTGTTCCGTAAAACAAGCAACACCAGGCGGCGTTGTCAAAAAGGGTGACGTTGTTAAAGCGGTTGTGGTTCGTACGAAGCGTTCCACTCGCCGTAAGGACGGGTCTTACATCGGATTTGACGAAAACGCAGCTGTTGTTGTTAAAGAAGATAAAAGCCCGCGTGGAACACGTATTTTCGGACCGGTTGCTCGTGAACTTCGCGATAAAGACTTCATGAAAATCGTTTCCTTGGCACCGGAAGTTATCTAAATAACAGATTCTGCGGAATTTCGAATAGAGCGAGTTCTTAGCCCCTTGTTATGAAGAAAGCAATAGGAGGTGTACGAAATGCCAAAAGTGAAAAAGGTCCTGGAATCCCACAACAACAAGCTTCACGTCAAAAAAGACGATACGGTTATGGTGATTACCGGTAAGGATAAAGGTAAGAAAGGTCGCGTTATCGCTGCTTATCCTCGTCAAAACCGCGTGCTCGTGGAAGGTGTGAATATGATCAAAAAACACCAAAAGCCTAACCAGCAAAATCCACAAGGCGGTATTATCGAGCAGGAAGCTCCGATCCACGTGTCCAACGTTATGCACATCGATCCTAAGAGCGGAAAAGTAACCCGTATCGGTTACAAAGTGCTGGAGAACGGTAAGAAAGTGCGTATTGCAAAACGTTCCGGTGAACAAATCGATAAATAAGACTGTTGCAAGAAAGGAGGCCTATAATTTATGGCAGCAAGATTGAAAGAACGTTACCAGAATGAAATTACTCCTGCTTTGATGCAGAAGTTCAACTATACAACGGTTATGCAGGTTCCAAAAATCGAGAAAGTCGTAATCAACATGGGAGTTGGCGACGCTGTTCAAAACTCCAAAGTGCTTGATTCGGCTGTCAACGACATGCAACTGATCGCCGGTCAAAAACCGGTTATCACACGTGCGAAGAAATCGATCGCCGGTTTCAAACTGCGTGAGAACATGCCGATCGGGGTTAAAGTAACACTGCGCGGTGAGCGTATGTACTACTTCCTGGATAAACTGTTCAACATCACGCTTCCGCGTGTACGTGACTTCCGTGGTGTATCCAGCAAAGCCTTTGACGGCCGTGGCAACTATACACTGGGTCTGAAAGAACAGCTGATCTTCCCTGAGATCGAGTATGATAAAGTTGATAAAGTGCGCGGTATGGACATCGTTATCGTAACGACTGCCAAAACCGACGAAGAGTCCCGTGAGCTGTTGGCTCAATTGGGAATGCCTTTTGTAAAATAATGTCGGCTTAACGTAGTGGGTTTATGATAACCCAATTCTCCGAAAATATTTAGGAGGTGTCAGGCTAAGTGGCAAAAACTTCGATGAAAGTTAAACAACAACGCACGCCGAAGTTCAAAGTTCGTGCGTACACTCGCTGCGAGCGTTGCGGTCGTCCACATTCGGTGCTGCAAAAATTCAAGATCTGCAGAATTTGCTTCCGTGAATTAGCTTATAAAGGCCAGATTCCTGGCGTGAAAAAAGCAAGCTGGTAAAAAGTCCTGTACGGGAAGGAGGTTTACACACAATGACTATGTCTGATCCAATTGCAGATATGCTTACTCGTATTCGTAACGCGAACACAGTTCGTCACGAAACAGTAGAAATGCCTGCTTCGACAATGAAAAAGCAAATCGCCGATATCCTGAAACGTGAAGGTTTTATCCGGGATGCGGAGTTTATTGAAGATAACAAACAAGGGATTATCCGTGTTTTCCTGAAATACGGTGCCAACAATGAGCGTGTCATCACTGGTCTGAAAAGAATCAGTAAGCCAGGTCTTCGCGTGTACACGAAGAGCAACGAAGTTCCTCGCGTACTCGGCGGTCTGGGCATCGCGATTATTTCGACTTCCAAAGGTGTAATGACTGATAAAGAAGCACGTCAGTCCAAAGCCGGCGGCGAGGTTGTTTGCTACGTTTGGTAATACCACGTTAACAAGATAGGAGGTGCAACATATGTCCCGTATTGGTCGCAAGCCAATCGCAGTACCAAGTGGTGTGGATATCACACTGAACAACACAGTAATCACGGTTAAAGGCCCAAAAGGAACTTTGACACGCGAGCTTCATAAAGACATGAAGGTCACTGTGGAGAACAATGAAATTAATGTTGTTCGTCCTTCGGACAACAAACTTCACCGTTCCCTTCACGGAACAACCCGCTCCGTTGTCAACAACATGGTGAGTGGTGTAACGGAAGGTTTTGCAAAATCTCTGGAGCTGGTTGGGGTCGGATATCGTGCAAGCAAATCCGGAGATAAAGTCGTTTTGAACGTCGGATACTCCCATCCGGTAGAAATCGCTCCGGAACCTGGCATTGAATTCGAAGTTCCTTCGAATACAAAAATCATCGTTCGCGGTATCGATAAAGAGCGTGTAGGCGCATATGCTGCTAAAATTCGTTCCGTTCGCGAGCCTGAGCCATACAAAGGCAAAGGAATCAAGTATGAAGGTGAACGCATTATTCGTAAAGAAGGTAAAGCCGGTAAGAAGAAATAATGTTCTTGCCGCCTTTGCGCGGTCTTTCCTCCGGAGAGACAGTGTGTTTCTTTTTTACCCAGTGCGTCTTGAGATAAAGCTGTAAAGGCAAACTGAAGGGAGTGAAACGAGAAAATGATTACGAAACAGGATAAAAACAAAGCGCGTGTAAGAAGACATCTGCGTGTTCGTAAAAAAATCACCGGAACAGCAGCACGTCCTCGTTTGAACGTGTTCCGTTCCTCCAAACATATCTATGCTCAACTGATCGATGACGTGGCAGGTGTAACCCTTGCTGCAGCTTCGACATTGGACAAAGAACTGAGCGGAGAGATCCAAAACGGCGGCAGCGTTGAATCCGCACGTAAAGTCGGAGAACTGGTTGCTAAGCGTGCAAAAGAAAAAGGTGTTTCCGAGATCGTATTCGATCGCGGAGGTTACTTGTATCATGGCCGTATTCAAGCGTTGGCTGAAGCTGCGCGTGAAGCAGGACTTGAGTTTTAAGACATTTTTCAAAAGGAGGTTAACGACTTGCGTGTAGATCCTAACACTTTGGAACTGACTGAAAGAGTTGTAAATATTAATCGTGTTGCTAAAGTTGTAAAAGGCGGACGCCGTTTCAGTTTCAGCGCATTGGTTGTTGTCGGCGACGGCAATGGCTGGGTTGGTGCCGGAATTGGTAAAGCTGGCGAAGTACCTGATGCGATTCGCAAAGGTATTGAAGATGCCAAGAAAAATCTGATTCATGTTCCGCTCGTAGGAACAACCGTCCCTCATCAGATCACAGGTAAGTTCGGAGCAGGCCGTGTGCTGTTGAAACCTGCATCCGAAGGTACTGGCGTTATCGCCGGCGGTCCGGTTCGTGCCGTATTGGAACTGGCTGGCGTAGGCGACATTTTGACAAAATCTCTGGGTTCTTCGAATTCCATGAACATGGTCAATGCGACTTTGGAAGGTTTGTCCCGCTTGAAGCGCGCTGAAGACGTTGCGAAATTGCGCGGTAAAACTGTCGAAGAGCTGCGCGGCTAAGGAGGAAATGGCATGAGCAAACTGCAAATTACTCTCGTTCGTTCATTGATCGGCCGTCCAGGTACACAGAGAACGACTGTAAACACGCTTGGTCTACGCAAGATCAACCAAACAGTGGTTCACAACGACAATCCTGCGATCCGTGGGATGATCAATCAAGTCAGCCATCTGGTTTCTGTTAAAGAAATCGAGGCTTAAGTTATAGATTTCCAACAAAAACAAGGAGGTGCAACGAACGATGAAGTTACATGAACTTTCGTCCGCTCCAGGCTCCCGCAAAGAACGCAAACGCGTTGGTCGCGGTACAAGTAGCGGTACAGGTAAAACATCAGGTCGCGGTCACAAAGGTCAAAACGCTCGTTCCGGCGGTGGTGTTCGTCCTGGCTTCGAAGGTGGTCAAAACCCACTGTATCGTCGCTTGCCTAAGCGCGGTTTCGTAAATCCGACTCGTAAAGAGTATGCAGTTGTGAATATCGAAGATCTGAACAGTTTTGCAGAAGGTACTGAAGTGACTCCTGAATTCCTGATGGAAAACGGTATTGTGAAAAACGCTAAATCCGGCATCAAGATTCTGGGTAACGGCGAAGTCACTGTAAAGCTGTCTGTCAAAGCGAACAAGTTCTCTCAATCTGCGGTAGAGAAAATCGAAGCTGCCGGCGGTAAAACCGAGGTGATCTAATGTTCAATACCCTGAAGAATATATGGCGGGTTGAAGATCTTCGCACTCGCATCCTCTTCACACTGATGATCCTGATTGTGTTCCGTATTGGCTCCTTCATTCCGGTTCCGGGAGTAAATAAGGATGTCTTTACGGCAACCGATCAGGCAGGAAGCGAATTGTTCGGTCTTCTGAACACCTTCTCCGGGGGTGCATTGTATCAGTTCTCGGTCTTTGCCCTCGGTATTGTGCCGTATATCACGGCATCTATTATCGTGCAGCTCCTTTCAATGGACGTCATTCCGAAACTGGCGGAATGGGCTAAACAAGGGGAGCATGGCAAAAAGAAGTTGGCACAGATAACCCGTTATGGTACGGTTATACTGGCTCTGATTCAGGCATTTGGTACTTCAATCGGCTTTAATCGTCTGTATAACGCAGAAATGATTCCAGGGGCAACCATTGCGGATTTTATTGTGATTGCGATTGTACTGACGGCCGGTACTACGTTCCTGATGTGGCTTGGTGAGCAGATCACCGAGAAGGGAATCGGAAACGGTATTTCCATTATCATCTTTGCGGGCATCGCTGCCGGCATTCCGAGACATATCCGAACGATCGCTGAATCCCAGTTCATTCAGGCGGATCAGCTCTTCCTGAATATTCTGAAAGCAATTATCATTGCTTTGGTCATTCTTTTGGTCGTCGTCGGAGTTATCTTTATCCAACAAGGGATTCGGAAAATTCCGGTGCAATATGCGAAAAGGGTAGTCGGCAACAAAATGTACGGCGGCCAAAACACGCATATTCCGATGAAGATCAATGCAGCGGGCGTTATTCCGGTGATCTTTGCAGTGTCATTGTTGCAGTTTCCGATCATTATTGCAAGCTTCTGGGCAGATATGCAATGGGCTAAGTGGGTAACCAACCACCTGTACTATGACAAGCCGCTCGGTATGGTTTTGTACATTGTGATGATTATCGGCTTTACTTTCTTCTATACATTTGTACAGATGAATCCGCAGCAAATGGCAGACAACATGAAGAAGAACGGCGGTTATATTCCGGGCATCCGTCCAGGGAAAGCAACGGAGACGTACCTGACTCGCGTCATGTCGCGTTTGACGATGACAGGAGCATTGTTCCTGGCTGTCATCTCCGTGTTGCCGGTATTCTTGGGGGCACTTTCGGGTCTGCCTCGTTCGGTGCAAATCGGCGGTACTTCACTGCTCATCATCATCGGTGTGGCATTGGATACCATGAAGCAGATCGAAAGCCAATTGATTAAACGCCATTACAAAGGCTTCATCAATAAATAGGCGATAGGTTCCGGGACAGGTCATTTGCTTGTCAACGGCACCTATTGTGCTGTTTCTTGTGTAGGGGTCGTCTTGAGGGAGTGACAGGTTGTGAACATTCTTATCATGGGCCCTCCCGGGGCTGGAAAAGGAACACAAGCGGGTGTCATCGTAAATGAGTTCGGCATCCCTCACATTTCAACCGGAGACGCTTTTCGTCTGGCCATGAAGCTTGGAACTCCAATCGGAGTGAAAGCGAAGGAGTACATCGAACGCGGTGAACTCGTTCCGGATGATGTTACGATTGGCATTGTCGAAGAAAGGCTCCAACAGCCAGACTGCGAGAAAGGATTCTTGCTGGACGGATTTCCAAGAACTCTGGCCCAGGCTGAAGCGTTGGACGAAATTCTTGGTCGGCTGAGCACCAAACTCGATCATGTCGTTGATTTGAAAGTAGACCGTGACCGTTTAATGGCGCGGATTACCGGACGGCGTATTTGCAAAACCTGCGGAGCGACCTATCACATGATATTTAATCCGCCCAAGGTTGAAGGCATTTGCGATAAAGACGGCGGCGAGCTGTACCAGCGCTCTGACGACAACGAAGAGAGCGTAGGAAAACGGCTTGACGAGTACAGTAACAAAACAGCACCACTCCTCACGTTTTATGAGAATAAAGGTCTTCTGCGTCAAATAGACGGGGAGCAGGATATCGATGCAGTCTCCACTGATATCGTATCCTTGCTGCGGGGTTAACTGTAATGATCATTTGCAAGTCCGAAACGGAATTGAGCTTTATGAGGGAAGCCGGGCGGATCGTTGCGGATTGTCATCGCCTACTGGCCGAACATATTGAGCCTGGCATAACTACAGGGGAACTCGATCATATGGCTGATCAGTACATTCGCAGTCAAGGAGCTGTGCCGTCTTTTAAAGGTTATAATGGTTTTCCTGCCAGTATTTGCGCTTCAGTCAACGAACAACTGGTTCACGGATTTCCCGGCAGCCGCACATTAAACGAAGGTGATATCGTTACGTTTGACATTGGCGCACAGTACCGGGGGTACCATGGGGATTCCGCTTGGACGTATCCAGTCGGCAGCATCTCATCAGATGCAAGGCGGTTATTGGATGTGACGGAAGGGGCCCTGATGGCGGGACTGGCACTTGTCAAACCGGATGTTCGCTTGTTTACTATATCGCATGCGATACAGAAATATATTGAGGATGCTGGTTTTTCGGTAGTGAGGGAATATGTCGGACACGGTATAGGAGCCAAGCTGCATGAGAAACCGCAGATTCCAAACTACGGGATTGCTGATCGGGGACCGAGACTGAAACCCGGCATGGTGCTGGCGATTGAACCGATGGTTAACGCCGGAGCCCGCCATGTAAGGACGCTGGAAGACAACTGGACGGTCGTGACGGTGGACGGGTCATTGTGTGCCCATTTCGAGCATACAGTGGCAGTAACCCCGGACGGCATGGAAATTTTCACTACACTGAATTCGTAGGTGATATTGATGAAAGATCAAGGCAGCCTGCAAATAGGTCAGCTTGTGAAAATCCTGAAAGGCAGAGATGCCGGCCAGGCAGCGGTCGTCGTTTCCATTGCGGACAGCAGGTTTGTATATATTGCGGACGGGGACAAACGGAAGTTTGACCAGGCCAAGAAGAAGAATATTCTTCACCTGGAGCCCCAGCCGATGATCAGCAGCGAGGTAGTAAACAGTTTGAATGAAAGTGGCCGGGTTACCAACGGCAAGCTGCGTTTTGCGGTGAACCGTTTTCTGGAATCTGCCGAATTTCACGCTGAAGAGAAAGGAGACTAATTTTGGCCAAGGAAGATGTCATTGAAGTGGAAGGTACGGTGATTGAGCCGCTTCCGAACGCGACGTTCAAAGTGGAGCTTGAGAACGGTCACCAGATTCTTGCTCACGTATCCGGAAAGCTGCGCATGCATTTTATCCGCATTCTGACAGGCGACAAAGTGGTCGTACAGTTATCACCTTACGATTTAACCAAAGGTCGTATAACTTACCGTAAATAAATTGTGTTTGATCTCATTGGGAGATCAGCACTATCTGAATCAACAGGTTATGTTCCGCAAAACTCTTTAAGAAGACTTACGATACGAGCTGTGCCGGTGGCAGAGCTTGGAGGAGGGAATGAACATGAAGGTAAGACCTTCTGTAAAACCCATTTGCGAAAAGTGCAAAGTCATTCGCCGCAAAGGGAATGTAATGGTTATTTGCGAAAATCCGAAGCACAAACAAAAACAAGGTTAATAGAAGGGGGTGTAGCGTAAAATGGCTCGTATAGCTGGTGTGGATTTGCCACGTGACAAACGCGTTGAGATCGCCTTGACTTACATTTTCGGAATCGGTAAAACGACTTCCCAAAAAGTTCTGAAAGAAACAGGCATCAATCCGGACACTCGTGTTCGTGACTTGACGGAAGATGAAGTGAGCAAATTACGTGAAACGATCGATAAAGCGGTTAAAGTGGAAGGCGACCTGCGTCGTGAAATTTCCTTGAATATTAAACGTCTGACTGAGATCGGCTGCTACCGCGGTATTCGTCACCGTCGTGGTTTGCCTGTTCGTGGTCAACGTACAAAAACGAATGCCCGTACACGTAAAGGACCTCGTCGTACTGTAGCAAATAAAAAGAAATAAGAAGGGAGGATAACATTCAATGGCTAAACCGAAAAAAGTCGTACGTACAAAACGTCGTGACCGTAAAAATATCGAATCCGGCGTGGCACACATCCGTTCCACGTTCAATAACACGATCGTTACCATCACGGATCCGCACGGTAACGCAATCTCTTGGGCCAGCTCCGGCGGTCTGGGATTCCGCGGTTCCCGTAAATCCACTCCGTTCGCAGCGCAAATGGCTGCTGAAACAGCTGCCAAGGCTGCAATGGAGCACGGCATGAAAACTGTTGAAGTTATGGTTAAAGGACCAGGCGCAGGCCGTGAAGCAGCTATCCGTTCGCTGCAAGCTGCAGGTCTCGAAGTTAACCTGATTAAAGACGTGACTCCGGTTCCTCATAACGGATGCCGTCCTCCAAAACGCCGTCGTGTCTAATGAGATTTTCCCTCAGCGTGTAGTATAAAACCGGCGCATTCTGCCAAGAATGGTTGTTTAGGCATACTGCATGGTAAAGTTTGGATAAGGTGAATGTTTCATTATGGGAGCGACGTTTTGAAGGAGGGATATTGCAGTGATTGAAATCGAAAAGCCGAAAATTGAGACGGTTGACGTCAATGATAATGGCACCTACGGGAAATTCGTGGTAGAACCTTTGGAACGCGGATATGGTACGACGCTGGGCAACTCGCTTCGCCGTATTTTGCTCTCCTCCCTGCCGGGTGCGGCAGTCACATCAGTACAGATTGATGGGGTTTTACACGAATTTGCAACGGTTCCTGGCGTAATGGAAGACGTAACGGAGATCATTCTTAACCTGAAAGCTTTGTCGCTCAAGATCCACTCCGATGAAGAGAAAGTGCTCGAAATCGACGCGGAAGGCGAAGGAGCCGTAACGGCAGGGGATATTCGTGCGGACAGCGATGTTGAAATTCTGAATCCGGATCTTCATATCGCTACGCTTGGACCAGGTTCGAGACTTCACATGCGTATTTTCGCCAATCGCGGACGCGGCTATGTTAAGCAAGATCGTAACAAGCGTGAGGATCAGCCAATTGGCGTAATCCCTGTCGATTCCATCTACACTCCGATTTCCCGCGTAAACTACGGTGTGGAAAATACGCGTGTAGGCCAAGTGACCAACTATGACAAGCTGACACTGGAAGTATGGACCGACGGAAGCATTCGGCCTGAAGAGGCTGTCAGTCTTGGGGCTAAAATCCTGACTGAGCATTTGATGCTGTTTGTTGGTTTGACCGACGAAGCCAAAGATGCTGAGATCATGGTTGAAAAAGAGGAAGACAAGAAAGAAAAAGTTCTGGAAATGACGATTGAAGAGCTGGATCTCTCCGTCCGTTCCTATAACTGCCTCAAGCGCGCTGGTATCAATACAGTACAGGAGCTTACCACGAAATCGGAAGAAGATATGATGAAGGTCCGCAACTTGGGCCGCAAGTCTTTGGAAGAGGTTCAAGAGAAGCTCGAGGAACTTGGTTTAGGACTCCGTACGGAAGAGTAGGACAGCAACGTTTGTAAGAAGGAGGGGAAAAACATGGCATATCAAAAACTGGGCCGCAACTCCAGTGCCCGTAAAGCTTTGTTCCGTGACATGGTAACTGACTTGTTCTTGTACGAGCGTATCCAGACTACGGAAGCGAAAGCTAAAGAAGTTCGTTCTATTGCTGAAAAACTGATCACCAAAGCAAAACAGGGAGATCTGCATGCACGCCGTCAGGTAGCTGCATACGTTCGCCGTGAAACTTTGGATGGTGAGCAGGACGCAATTCAAAAACTGTTTAGCGAACTGGCTACTCGTTATGCCGAGCGTCCAGGTGGATACACTCGTATCCTGAAGCTGGGACCTCGTCGTGGCGACGCCGCTCCAATGGTTTACCTGGAACTGGTTGACCGCGCGTAAGCAGGTATGGATGAGGAAAGGGTGGGCAGAGTCGGTTGATTCTGAGCAGCCCTTTTTTCTCTGTAGGGGAAGCTCTGTGTGGGCTTCTCCTTTTATATGTTTTTCGATCCCCCTAAATCCCCCTTAGCCAAGGGGGACCCCAGCGGGGTCTGCGACCCCCTGGACCCCCGCAAATTTTGGTGTATGGCGGGAATATGGCGGGATACAGGGCTTTTGGTGTAGGAGCGGCTCTCTCCTGAATCACTACCCCATGGGCAGCGATTCAGGAGAGCCTTTCATGCGAGCGGGGCGGAGCGACTGGCCTGCTGTGGGCCAGCGCTCCGCGGGAATTGCGAAGCGACCGGCCTACTTCGGGCCAGCGCTTCGCTATGACGGCGAAACGACTGATCCTCATATCGGATCAGCGTTTCGCAATATGTGGAGGCATAGCTGACGAAGCAACGGCTCGTAAAGATCAACAGCAAGCTTTCGGAGAGCTTGCTGATTTAAATGCTAAGGTGTGTTAGGAACATGCGGAATATTTGCATGAGAGTGAACTATGACGGAACCGGCTATCACGGCTTTCAGACACAGCCGGATGGCAATACGATCCAGGATCATATAGAAAGTGCCATCTACTCCTTAACGGGAGAGAAGGTCAAACTCACGGCCTCAGGCCGCACGGACGCGGGAGTGCATGCTTACGGTCAGGTCTTTAATTTTATGACCGAATCACCTATTCCGATCCACCGCTGGTGTCTGGCGCTGAACGCCTGGCTGCCGGAGGATATTATTCTTACGGATGCGAAAGAGGTTCCGCTGTCGTTTCATGCACGCCACATGGCCAAACGGAAGACGTACCGTTATAGTATTAATGCTAACCGTTTTCCGGATATTTTTCATCGCCGCACGCAGTTTCATCACCCTACGCGTCTGGATATTGAAGCGATGCGCAAGGCGCTGCAACTGATGGTCGGCACCTATGACTATACCTCGTTTGCGTCCACTCAGTCACAGAAACTCAATCATGTACGGACCGTTTATGAGGCCTATATAACAGTCGATTATTCCTTTTCACGTCCTGGCTCGGATGATCAAGGAATCATCCATACGTATGTGACCGGCAGCGGCTTTCTTCAGCATATGGTTCGGATTATGGTCGGAACGCTGATGGACGTGGGCGAAGGTAAAAAGTCGCCTGAGGATATTCCTGCCATTCTGGAGGCCAAGGATCGCATCAAAGCGGGGCCTACGGCTGTCGCGTACGGGCTGATGCTGTGGAATGTGGAATATGATGAAAACGTCCAAAAAACTTGAGTTTTTTGCTTGCGGAATGTATAGAAATCATGTAACATATAAGTTGTGTTTTCTTAATGGCTTTCCCACAGCCCCAGTTAAGATTTACACCTTATAGCAACATCTATCCATCACAAATGCAATGACTTAATGAACGAAGATAAATGAGACTTTTGAAAAAAGATGAATTTCATAATTGTGAGCGATCTGAAGGAGGAAACTTTCCATGCGTACTACGTATATGGCTAAGCCAAGTGAAGTTGAGCGCAAATGGCATATTATTGATGCTGAAGGCAAAACGCTTGGTCGTCTGGCCAGTGAAGCGGCTGCGTTGATCCGCGGCAAACACAAGCCTGAATTTACTCCACATGTGGACGGCGGCGATTTCGTTGTTGTCATCAATGCGGAGAAAATCGTTCTGACAGGCAAAAAGATGGAGAACAAAAAATACTATCGTCACTCCCTGCATCCAGGTGGTCTGAAAGTAACGACCGCTCAAGATATGGTGAAAAACAAGCCTGAACGTATGCTGGAGCTGGCTGTTCACGGTATGCTTCCGAAAACTCGCATGGGCGAGAAAATGAAGCTGAGACTGAAAGCTTACAAAGGCACTGAGCATCCACATGCAGCACAAAAACCTGAAGTTTACGAACTTCGCGGTTAATTAAAAGGAGGGCAGTTTCATGGCACAAGTACAATACTATGGGACAGGTCGTCGTAAACATTCGGTGGCTCGTGTTCGTCTCGTACCGGGTGAAGGACGCATTGTCATTAACAAACGTGATATCAATGAATATTTCGGTGTGGAAACACTGAAAATGATCGTAAAGCAACCGTTGAACCTGACTGAAACAGCTGGAAACTATGACGTCATCGTTATCGCTCATGGCGGCGGTATTTCTGGTCAAGCCGGCGCAATCCGTCATGGGATCTCCCGCGCTCTGCTCAAAGCAGACCCAGAGTTCCGTCCAGCTCTGAAAAAAGCTGGCTTCCTGACTCGTGACCCACGGATGAAAGAACGTAAAAAATACGGTCTCAAAGCCGCTCGTCGTGCGCCTCAGTTCTCGAAACGTTAATATTCCTTGTATTTCAAGGATCACCAAGCCCTTGGCCTTTTGGCCAGGGGCTTTTTGGCAGGCCCAAATAAAAAAGAGCTCCCTGTGAGTTCATGCAAAGGAGCAGTGAACTGCGCAGGAAGCTGAGTTTCAAGGCTTTACATTTCATATGTACGAAATATTAAACAGGTAAAGGCATAACAGCTTTTACCCTCCGGTAGGCTGGCTCCCAAATTAAACGATCAATAGCCTGACGGACGTCATTCGGACGCACACGGGCGACGTTATCATTAATCGCCGCCTGAGCTACGGCCTCCGCAACAGCAAGCGACACTTCGCGCAGCTGGCTGATATTAGGCAGCAGGGCTGCCCCAGGCTGGGACAGATCCACCATGCGCGCAACGGCTTCTGCAGCGGCCGTAAACATTCCGCTTGTAATCACGCGGGCTTTCACGGCGATCGCACCCAGGCCCAGACCCGGGAAAACAAACGCATTGTTCGATTGGCCGATTTCATAAGTTGTTCCATTATAAGCGACAGGCTCAAAAGGGCTGCCTGTAGCAATCAACGCTTTGCCGTCCGTCCAACGGATCAGTTCTTCAGGAATCGCCTCGGCAAGCAGTGTAGGATTGGACATCGGCATAATAATTGGACGCTCGACATGTTTGGCCATTTCCCTGACCACTTCCTCGGAAAAAGCACCGGCAGAACCGGACGTTCCGATCAGCATCGTCGGTTTAACCTGACGAATGACTTCAAGCAGTGTTATTGTACCATCTGGGCTGCGGTTCCATTCATGGACTTCAGATGCTTTACGGACATATGGCTTCTGAAAACCGAGCACATGCTCCGTTTCATCCGTTAATAAACCGCGATAGTCGTAGGCCCAGAAGCAGCCTCGCGCTTCTTGCTCCGACAGGCCGCTCCGCATCATGGCGTCAAGAATTTGATCGGCATTGCCTATGCCGGCTGCCCCGGGACCGAAGACAACGATCCGCTGCTCGGCCAGAGGGACCTGGGTTACTTTAAGGGCAGATATGACCGCGGCAAGTGTCACGGCTCCGGTTCCCTGAATATCATCATTAAATGTAAGCATTTGAGTCCCGTATTTTTCAATAATATTGCGGGCATTTACATTGCCAAAATCCTCCCAGTGAAGCAGAGCGTCTGGATAAAGCTCAAGCGCTATTTGAACGAAAGAATCTATGAACTGATGATATTGCTCCCCACGCACCCGATGATGACGGTTTCCGATATAAAGAGGGTCAGCCAACAGCTTCTCATTATTCGTCCCCACATCAAGCACTACCGGAAGAACCCGTCCGGGATGAATTCCCGCAGCTGCGGTATATACGGCCAGCTTGCCGATGGCGATATTAATGCCCCCGACTCCCCAGTCCCCTATGCCGAGAATGCTCTCAGAATCGGTAACGACGATCAGATCCACATCATCAGAGCTCAAGCCAGTATTGCAGAAGGCCTCTTTAATGCCTTTTGGGTTATCTATTGATAAATAGACGCCACCAGGCCGATGATACTCATGGCTGTATTCCTGGATGGCCTGTCCTACCGTTGGTGTATACACAACAGGCAGCATTTCGCTCAGATGATCGGTTAGCAGCCTGTAATATAAAACGACATTTCGGTTATACAAATCATTCAGTGAGGCGTTGCGGCGCAGCATGGTTGGTTGGGCAAGAAACTGCCTGTAGGCGCGATCCGCCTGTTCATCAAGCGTCAGCACCGTAGGAGGCAAAACCCCCTCGAGCCCCAATTCGCGCCGTTCTTCATGCGAAAAAGCAACTCCTTTATTCAGCAGGGGATTGGCCAGCACATCCTTGCCTTTTAGCGGGGTTGAAAGAGAACCGTCTTCGTTAACATAAAATGCTTCCACTACAAAACCTTCTTTCCTTTACTCCATAACATGTATTTAAATACCTGGTACGTCTGAAATGCGTTCTTATTCTAAGAAATCGCTTTGTAAAGGTCAAATGAATAAAATTCCAACTGCTGTATTAACTATAGCGGATTTTTCTGAAAAACCTTGATATATTCACGTTTTTTCGGTCAGGAAATCATTGTAATCAACCTTTTTTATCTTCATGATAAAAACCCTATATTACCAAAGTTAAATCTCTGATTTGGCAGCATAATTCACTTTTTTCCACATTGACATTTAGATAGAAAGTTTTATACTGAATTTATAATTCTTATTTGTTTAGTTGGGATTGAAAAGGAGGCGTTTTCCACCGTGAACTTATTGGAGAAGGAACAATTAATTCAAGTGAAAGCGGAAGAGCTTGAGCATGCCAGCCCGGAAGAAGTAATTCGTTACGCCGTTGAGACCTTTCCGAATATTACCTTTGCCTGCAGCTTCGGCGCAGAGGATGTCGTGCTGGTTGATATGCTGCAAAAGATAAGTCCCTCCACGGATGTGTTTTATTTAGATACCGATTTTCATTTCAAGGAAACCTACGAGACACGAGATCAGATGATGGATAAATATCAAATGGAATTTGTGCGGGTATCTCCGCAACTGACCCCTGAGGAGCAGGCGACACAGCACGGGGAGGAACTGTGGAAGTCTGATCCTAATACTTGCTGCAATATCCGCAAGGTTGAACCGTTGACACGCATTCTGTCCCAATATGAAGCATGGATTACAGGCATTCGCCGTGATCAGGCCCCAACCCGTGCCAATGCGAAAAAAATCGAATATGACGTAAAATTCGGCCTCGTCAAATTCAATCCGCTGGCTGACTGGACTTCAGAGGATGTGTGGAATTATATCCGAACCAACAATGTCACTTATAATCCCCTGCATGACCAGAACTATCCGAGCATCGGATGCGAGCATTGCACACGTCCTGTTGCTCCAGGGGAAGATCCTCGCGCAGGCCGCTGGTCAGGTAACGATAAAACCGAATGCGGGCTGCATAAATAATTCGTAGAAGGAGAGATCATGATATGACCGCAATACTTCCGCACGGGGGGACTCTGATTAACCGACTGGCAGAGGGTGAAGAACGGGAGGCTCTTCTGCAAAAGGCGAAGCAGCTCCCCGCAATCCGTGTTAACGCCTGGACAATCTCCGATCTGGACCTCATTGGGGTAGGGGCCTTTTCCCCTCTAACCGGGTTTATGAATGAGCAAGATTACCGTTCCGTTGTGGAACGAATGCGTCTGGCAGACGGCACGGTATGGAGCATACCAATTACACTTGCAGTAGATGAGGCGACAGCGGCGTCTTTCACTGTTGGTGAACAGGCGGCGCTGGTCGGAGAAGAAGACGGGATCATCTACGGAATTTTGGACGTAACCAGCTTATACCAGGTCGATCAGGGGGAAGAAGCACGACGGGTCTTTAAAACCGATGATCCTGAGCACCCTGGAGTAAAGAAGCTGTTTGAGCGCCCTTCCACCTACGTGGGCGGACCTGTACACGTATTGAACAGACCGCAGCCGGCCAAGTTCGGTGAATTCTATTTTGACCCTGCCGACACTCGCCGCCGCTTTGCCGAGCAGGGCTGGAAGACTGTTGTGGGCTTTCAGACACGCAATCCTGTTCACCGTGCGCATGAGTATATTCAGAAGAGCGCCATGGAAATTGTAGATGCGCTATTTCTGAATCCGCTCGTCGGTGAGACGAAGTCGGATGACGTACCAGCCGATGTACGCATGAATAGTTATTTGGCTCTGCTGGAGCATTATTATCCCGCCAATCGCACCTTCCTGGGCGTGTTTCCGGCAGCGATGCGTTATGCAGGTCCGCGCGAGGCGATTTTCCATGCGATGGTTCGTAAAAACTATGGCTGCACCCACTTTATTGTCGGACGGGATCATGCAGGTGTGGGAGATTACTACGGCACCTATGAGGCTCAGGAGATTTTTAGCAACTTTACGGCTGAGGAACTGGGCATTACCCCATTGTTCTTTGAGCACAGCTTCTTCTGTAAAAAATGCGGTAACATGGCCTCCAGCAAAACATGTCCACATTTGCCAGAAGAACACCTGACCTTGTCAGGCACGAAGGTGCGCGGATTGCTGCGCGACGGCGTCTGCCCGCCGCCGGAATTTACGAGACCGGAGGTAGCGCAAATTCTCATTGAAGGCATGTCTCAGCAAATTAGCTCTTGATGTACTATTTGTCCGCCTTGTCCCATATAGATCAATAGTATCTGTATGGGAACGGAGGCGTTTTTTTGTGCTCAAATATCGAAACTGCAACATTACCTTATGGATTCGCTACCGTACGCTAAAAAGATGGCTGCTCAGTTTATGCTTGCTGCTTCTTTTCATGACCCTGACCGTATCGGATATCCCTGCGACGACAACCTGGAACTATTGGAGCCTGCCTCTGGCCGGGAAGGTTATTGTACTGGATGCCGGCCACGGCGGTCCGGATGGGGGAGCTGTGAGCAAGGAGGGGGTCATCGAGAAGGATATCAATCTTGCGATCACACTCTACCTTCGAGACTATTTGCAGCAGGCCGGAGCGGTGGTCAAGCTGACCCGCGAGGATGATCGGGACCTTGCGGATGAGTCCACTCAGGGATATTCCAGGCGTAAAACCGAGGACCTCAAGCAGCGTGTGCGCCTGATTGAGGAATATAATGCAGACCTCTTTCTCAGCATCCATATGAACAGTGTTCCGTCGAGCAGATGGAGCGGCGCCCAAACCTTTTATTACCCAAGCCATGCGGACAACGCTTCATTGGCGGCCCTGATACAGGATGAAATCCGCCGCAATATGGAGAATACGGACCGGGTTGCCAAGACAGTAGACACCGTCTATCTCCTGCAGGCGCTTAAGATGCCTTCAGCCCTCGTGGAGATTGGCTTCCTGTCGCATCCGGGGGAAGCACGGCTGCTGGCGAATGAGGCGTACCAGCGTCAAATATCCGCGGCGGTCTATAAAGGGATTCTGCGTTACAGCTCCGGTGAGCGCGTCACTCTGCCAGCAGGCAAGTAGCGGGGGATAATGCTATAATGAGGTCAGCGCAGGCAGAAGTGCATTTCAATTATTCGAAGCAGGGGTGATCTCGTTAATGCTGGCTAGAGAACAGGTCTTGGAGGCGCTTCAGCGTATACAGGAGCCGAGCAGCGGCGCAAGCTTGACGGAATTGGAGTTTATACGCGATATTGTCGTCCGTGACAATCAAGTCTCTTTGACCGTCGTATTGGTAACGGACAACGAAGAGATCAGAAGCAAGCTGGACCAGGAGATCAGGGGAGCTCTGGACCATGCCGGGGCTTCAAATATTCATATACGGTTTCGTGAGGCCTCGGAGCATGAACGGGCGCTGGCAGGAGAGAAACCGGATCAGAACGATCCTGTGCTTACGAAAGGACATGCAGCCGGGATGGAGGGGCATGAGCTGCTTGATCCGCAGTCAGGCGTTCGCTTCATTGCGATCGCTAGCGGTAAGGGCGGTGTAGGCAAATCTACGGTAACCGTCAACCTTGCTGCGGCACTGGCCCGCAACGGAAAACGTGTGGCCATTATTGATGCGGATATCTACGGATTCAGTGTTCCTGACATGATGGGCATCGAAGAGTTTCCGGTTGTAGAGGATGGCGTCATTGAGCCGGTTGAACGTTTTGGCGTGAAAGTGATGTCCATGGGTTTCTTTGTCAGAGAGAATAACCCGGTCATTTGGCGTGGTCCGATGCTGGGGCGAATGCTGCGCCAGTTTTTCAGCGATGTGAATTGGGGACGGCCGGAATACATGCTGCTCGATTTGCCGCCTGGAACGGGTGATATTGCCCTGGACGTTCACCAGATGATTCCGCACAGCAAGGAAATTATCGTCACTACCCCGCATGCTACCGCTGCTTATGTCGCTGCCCGTGCTGGCGCCATGGCCTTGCAGACGAATCATGAGGTGCTGGGAGTGGTGGAGAATATGGCTTACTACCAGTCCGGAACAGGGGAAAAGGACTATGTGTTCGGAAGAGGAGGCGGTGCCCTGCTGGCAGAGACGCTGCATGTTCCTCTGCTTGCCCAAATTCCGCTCGGGGCTCCGGATAATCATCCGTCCGAGCCCGATTTTTCACCATCAGTCTATAAGGCGCATACCGAGCATGGACAACTGTATGATCAGATCGCAAAGCATGTAATCGGGCTTGAGAACAGCTGAATCATGCTGCTGCAAAAAAATAAAGGACAGAACCGGCTCGGCTGTCGGGCTGTCCTTTTCAGTATTATCCGCTTTCCCCGCCCTGGCCTGAGCTGTCGCCGCCTTGCTCTGCTTTTTGACCGTCGCCTCCGCCTTTTTTCTTTTCTTTTGGCTGAAGCTCCTCTTGGACTACCGTTTTCAAAAGATTCATCACCTCTAGACGGAAAAGGGGGTTTTGCATAGCCTCCTGCATGATGGTCATGGTTTGCTTGCGGTATTCGGGGGTTTTAGTCATATCAAGCATCATTGTGCTGACGTCGGGCGATTTAAGCATTTCCCGTACCGATTTCTGATAAGTCGGGTCCTTGATTAACTGCATGTGCAGCTCCTTGTTCTGCTTGTTTATGGTTTTGGCGAATTCTCCGGCGAATCTCGGATCGGTCATAATTTTCTCGAATTCCTTCTGGTACTCGGGTGAAGTCAGTGTGTCCTTGACCGCTGTCTTGATATCGCCGGAGGCTGATGAAGACATAAGCATTTTCATGCCCGTTGTACCACCCGATCCTCCCTCTGCAGAGCTCCCGCCTCCACCACTCATGGCTTCCTCGACCGCTTTTTTTCCTTCATCACTTTTAAGAATATCTACAACCATGGTTTTCATTTCTTTATAACTGGGCTGTGGAGGAGATGAATAATTTTCAGATCCGCAGCCCGACAATACGGCTCCGATGCAAAGTATTGCGCATATCAGTCGATAATGCGGCCATTTCATGAATCTATACCCTCCTTGTGAAGTGACTGTGCATAGTATGTGGTCGCTGGGGCTGAAATATGTTGCCGCCTTTTTGGAATATTGATGAGATGGAGTAAAATAATCTGTGTAAGCGAAAAGCAGCCGACTCGGTCGGCTGTTGGATGGCGTATTATGGAGTTTACATGCCTGCTGCGTCTTCAATGGCCTGCTGCAGCATCGCTTGATCCCTGACTTCTTTTCCCTGTTGTGTGCCTTGCTGCAGCAGCTCCGATACCGTTACGAACTCGTAGCCTTGCTCGCGCAACTTGTCGATGATGACAGGCAGAGCCTCGTGAGTCTGCTGGGAAGAATCACTGGCATGAAGCAGCACGATGTCCCCCGGGTGGGCTCTGGATACAACGCGGTCAATGATTTTCTGGGTGCCTGGGTTCTTCCAGTCCAGGGAATCCGTGTCCCATTGAATCGTTGTATAGCCTAACTCGGTCGCAATCTGCAGCACTCTTTTATCAAAATCCCCGTTGGGCAGGCGAATGAGTTTGGGCTCCTTTCCGGTCAGGTCGGTTAACATCGTATGAGCTGTCGTAATTTGGCGGCGTATCTCTTCATCGCTGAGACTTGTATAGTTTTCATGTTTGTGTCCATGGCTCCCGATTTCATACCCGCTGTCCACAATTTGCTTTACAAGCTCCGGATGGGTTTTGCCCCAGGGCGAGGATAAGAAAAAGGTTGCTTTCTGCAGCTTCTTCTCCTTCAAGACCTCCAGAATGGGGGCCGTCCGTTTATCGCCCCAGCTAATGTCAAAGGTCAGGGCGATGACCTTTTTCTCAGTCGGTACACTGTATATAGCCGCCGGTGCTTCCTCTGAAAAGACACTGATATTGCTGCGTTCCACAT
This sequence comes from Paenibacillus enshidis, assembly GCF_042136365.1. Lineage (NCBI taxonomy): Bacteria > Bacillati > Bacillota > Bacilli > Caryophanales > Paenibacillaceae > Paenibacillus > Paenibacillus enshidis. The sequence continues at coordinate 62,718 of NZ_JBHHMI010000022.1, forward strand.
ATACGATGCCGATGGCAAAAACAGCAGCTGCGAAGCCGATAAGAAACCGTTTGATTTTTTTGCCGTTTAATACATAAAAGAAAGAATTCATGCACCTTGATCCCCTTTCCCGAAGAGTAGCTTGTTTACTTTACACTATGCATGGCCATCTTTTTTATGATTATAGATTGGAGGGATTGGCTTTGGGTTTCGGTACATTTTTGAGAATCTTGAATTCGATGAAGGGAGTTTTACTGTTCACTGTTATACTGTTTTGCGCGAGCATAGGCCTGGGCTGGATTAGTACGGGGGTTATTGAGCAGATTCTCAAACAGCAGATTGAGGGGCTTGGGCAGGTAGCGGGAAGACTGCAGGAGTCGGGTAATGCGCAGCTTAGTTTTTTCGTCTTTATCTTTTTCAATAATGCCATTAAGTGTGTCCTTGTGATGTTTCTTGGGGCTGCATTTGGCATCATTCCAGTTGTTTTTATTGTTATGAACGGTATGGTCATCGGTTTTCTGATGCACTGGATGGCTGCAAACTCTGCCGTAAATCTGTATGAACTGATTATCAAAGGTCTGCTGCCGCACGGTATTATCGAGCTTCCGGTATTATTGATTGCTTGCGCGTATGGCTTAAAGTTTGGCGGAATGGTCATGTCATCGATCCGCAGAGGAGTCAAGAGGGGAAGCAGCAGAGTGAAATCCGAAATGTCCTGGCCAGCCTTTATGAGGCAGACGTGGAATGTTGCACTTTGGGTCGTTATTCTCCTGTTCATCGCAGCCATTATAGAAAGCACGGTATCTTACAGCTTAATGAGAGGCTGAAAAGGCGGCATATATGCTGGGTCGAATGTAATGATGAGGGCTCGGCCCGGCTAAATTTAAAGAGATTAGTTTGAACTTTATTAAAATCCGTTTAAAAAACGGTAAACGATGGAACAACTATACAGACATAAGCCATGTAATAGATTGAAGGCGGAGGGCGTTACGGCATATAACCGATTTCACCAGGATACTTAAGAATATAACGACAAGGGAGCATGATCGCACATGATGGGTATGCTGTTTAACGAAAAAGAGTGCAAAGAACTTAACTATGTCCTTCGTCGGGAATTGGACGAGATGCTGCTGGATATGAGTGATAAAAGACTGGATCAGGATATTCGCAATGCGATTGCTTTGCGCTACAAAACTGTGTTTCGGATGTATGCCCGCCTCGCAGCTCCAAAAGAGTTGTCGAAATATGCTATCAGGGGCAAGATATCAGAGTAAATGCAATTTTCCGTTGACTTCCGCCGGCATTCTATGATAAATTGATTTTCGTTCTTCGAATGGCTGTTATCAATCCAAAAAAACTTTTTTGAAAAAAGTTCTTGCCAAAGAGAAGGATAAATGATATATTATAAAAGTCGCCGCTGAGATGCGGTGATGATGAAAAACAAGTGTTTGATCTTTGAAAACTGAACAACGAGTGAGTAGGTTTTACATCGTAAAACCGATCTGCGAAGCCATTTGGTTTGTGTCTATGACAGAATAAATGGCGGAGCGAAAAATGAGATATTAATCTCGTCAGATTCAAATGAGCTTAATCGCTTTTGCAATAGACTCACCCAATTTGATTCACTCAG
>NZ_JBHHMI010000023.1:0-59407 GCF_042136365.1 Paenibacillus enshidis
CTCCAGCGCCGATGGTACTTGGACCGAAGGGTCCTGGGAGAGTAGGACGTTGCCAGGCAAAATGTAAAACCACTGTCGTAAACGATGGTGGTTTTTTTATTTGAATGCAGGTAACATTTTTGTTACGGAAAGGCTATGTAAAACAGCTATAATTTACTATGGTTCAATTTACTAATCACATCAGACGGCTGTAGCTTTTTTAAAATTTGGAAGGAAGATCATTTGTTCAGTCAGGCTGAGAAGGAGGGAAGAGCATGCGGCGAAATAGATGGCTTGTGATTACAATGCTATTGAGTATCGCTGTAGTGATTCTTACCGGTTGCGGCCCCAGGGAACCTTCATGGACGGCGTTTGAAGGTGCAGCCAATGAAAAGACATTTCCGGTACCTAAGGAAGCAAATAAAACAGAACGTGCGAGTCAAAGCTCTGAGATAGATTATGTACGCTACACTCTGCCGGGGATTAAAGAGAGTGATAGCATTCCGGAACCTTATTTGCAGGAGATTGCCGCCTGGGGATGGAAGGAAGAGACCTCCCAGTCCTCGGAAAGCCAGAAGGTGTTTTTAAAGGACGGTCAGATTGTTCACCTATTGGTATACGATGATTATTTCACGGTATTGGTCCCGAAGGATAAGAAGCCTACAGCCAATGTGAAGACGATTGAAACCAACTAACGAAAAAGTGCTGGACTCTGCTCACAGACTATTACACGAAAAAAGAGCCCTGATTAAGAGCTCTCTTTTTGAAATGTTAGAAAGTATATTATTGTTGATAATAGGACACGTCCTGCTTATTGAATTTGATCATACCGTCTTTGCGTTCCCGTTTCAGGAGATACAGGGTCCACAAGCGCGGCACGGCCAGCCATATGTGCCAGAACAGCAGGGAAAAGGTAAAGGCCGGGGGAGAAAAGAACAGGAAAACGATGGTGAAGCAAAAACCGATCCACATGACATGAAATTGTATGGCGCTGAATGTTGAATAGCCGACATATTGCTCAGGCATGTATCCTTGCCAAGGCAACCTCCAGTTGTAGGACCAACGTTTACGAAGATGAGAGCCCTTTATAACCAGAAAGGAACGGATAATCACAAAATGAGTCCACATCATCACGGGAAGGGCAAGTGCAAAAAGAAAAAGGCTCGTCCAGTGCAAGGCGAACATTAGAAAAATAAGCATAATTACAGGCAGTGATAGATAGCTCCATAGCATGGGCCGGTTAATGTTTACCTTTTTAATTAATTTGTAATGATAGTACGTAGTTTTGGCATCATTGTCTTCCATCATTGGAAACCGTTCATTCCCTTCATTCTAGTTCAGGATATCCCCAAAAATTGAAACGCTTTTCTTCTATTATCGGAAAAAGTATGAATTTTTTTAATTGCTCTACAGGTACAAACACCTCTTTTGCCGCCTCTGAATAAGGTATACAAATATGACTGCAGCTATGAAAAGGTATAAAATAATAGAAACTGCACCATACTTATAGTAAATACTGATAGTAAATGAATCAAGGTGGGATTCCATATGCAAGAGGAAGGGCAGCGGTGTATTATTTGTGAGCATTACAAGACAGAAGGTATATTAATCTTGTCGGAATATATTTGTGATGCTTGTGAGGCGGAAATGATCCGGACAGATGCAACAGATGCCAAATATCATTTTTTCATTCATCAATTAAAGCAGATTTGGATGGAGAAAAACGTTTGATCAAGGCCTTCCGAGGCCTTTTTTTGTTGGATGAATTCAGCAACAGAATAGGATTTCCCCAAGGTATACGTTAAAATGAGAGGTAGTACACTGTACGAATATTTTCAGATGGAAGGAATGCATGATGTTCAGTATCAATAAACAGTCAGCGCCGTTAATGGAGGCACTTGTTCGATATAGGGAGCAAAGAAAAATATCATTTCACGTTCCTGGGCATAAAAATGGCCATTTGTATGAGCATACCGATATAGCGGGTGTATTGGCACAAGTTATGACGATTGACGCCACGGAGATTACAGGACTGGATGATCTCCATCATCCTGAAGGTGTAATTCGGCAGGCACAGGAGCTGGCTGCGGATTGTTTCGGGGCTGAGGAAAGCTATTTTCTCGTCGGAGGCAGCACGAGCGGCAATCTGGCGTTAATTTTGACGGTGTGCACAGCACCGGGAGATATTTTGCTGGTGCAAAGAAATGTTCATAAATCGGTGCTGCACGGGTTAATGCTTGCAGGTGCGGATGCTGTTTTTCTGGAACCTTATGTAGACGAGGTGAGTGGATTGTCTACGCTGCCTTCAGTAGAGACGGTGGCTGCAGCCATAGCTGCTTATCCGCAGGCGAAGGGGCTACTTGTCACTTCACCCAACTATTACGGCATGGGAGCCGGGCTGGCACCACTCGTTGAACTTTGCCATCATGCCGGTATTCCGCTTTTGGTGGATGAAGCCCATGGGGCACATTTCGGTCAACATCCTGACTTACCTCCATCGGCGTTATCGTACGGTGCGGACGGGGTTGTACAATCTACGCACAAAATGCTGTCCGCTATGACCATGGGAGCGATGCTGCATATTCAAGGAAAGTACTTGAACCGGCAAATGATCGGTCAACGGTTGGCGATGATTCAGAGCTCAAGTCCATCCTATCCTTTAATGGCATCGCTTGACCTGGCACGCTGGCATCTTCATATGAACGGTCCCTACGCTTTTACAGAAGGTCTCTTGGCCGTACAAGCCTTTAAGGAGGGGATCAGGGAGATACCGAGGTTTCAGCTCCTGCAGCCGGAAGCCGGGCCGAATAATGAAGGTTATACCCTGCAGGACCCGTTTAAGATTGTTGTTTATGATAGCTACGGCTGCTTGAGCGGATATGAACTGCAGCGCCGGCTTGAAGAGCAAGGATGCGTACCGGAGATGAGCGATGAGCGTTATGTCGTCCTGTTATTTACACTGGGCACGACTCAAGCGGACGCTAATCACCTGGTGCAGGCATTAGTGCATATACATAAGCAAGATGAAAATCCGCCAATACCCAGTGATTTTCCAGGTATACATTTTTACTCCAAAAAGGTTTCCACGTGGAACAATGTACCCGCATTTACGGTTTCCAAACCGGTACCGTTTCGTCTAGCTCCTCTATCCTCAGAAAAAATAAAAACAGTCCCCATTGAAGGCTGTGCCGGATATGTATCTGCTGAAATGATTATCCCCTATCCTCCAGGCATTCCGCTTCTTTATCCAGGGGAACAGATCGGAGAAGAAATTACTGCACGGCTTCAACTGCTGCGTGATCAGGGAGCCAAATGCCAGGGGGCGGCCGATGAGAAGCTTAACACGATTCGAGTATATCTTTGATGTAAGACAGGACAAATGTATACTATAATAAGAACAAGCACAATTGTATGATTTACAATGTTGCATAGAATAAGAGTTTTCTTACACCTAAAGATAAAGAAAGCAGGGAACATATGAAGGCCAGAGGCAGATTTATCACATTGGAAGGGGGCGAGGGTTCCGGAAAAACAACGATGATCGGGCGGCTGGCCAAGTATCTGGAAAGTCGGGGGTTGCCTTATATGTCAACCAGGGAGCCGGGCGGTATTGAAATAGCGGAGAAAATCCGGTCCGTAATTCTGGACAAAGCGCATACCCATATGGATGCACGTACTGAAGCTCTGCTATATGCGGCAGCCCGCCGCCAACACCTGGTGGAGAAGGTCGCGCCTGCCGTTGAATCCGGGATGCTTGTGCTGTGTGACCGCTTTGTAGACAGCAGTCTGGTGTATCAGGGTTATGCACGTGGACTGGGGATGGAAGAGGTGGACTCTATTAACCGTTTTGCCGTCGATTCCTGGCAGCCTGATTTAACCTTTTACATGGATATTGAACCGGAGCTTGGGTTGGCGAGAATAGCTGCTAACCGGGGAAATGAAGTGAACCGGCTCGATTTGGAGGATATATCGTTTCACCATAAAGTCAGAGAAGGTTATCTGCACCTGGTTCATCAGTATCCGGAACGCATCGTTGTTATTGACGCAGCACGGCAGCCTGAACAGGTCCTGCAACAGATGAAAGAAATCCTTGCCCAACGGGTCCTGGAGGATTATTGAGCATCAATGTTTAATTATATAGCTATAAGGGACAAAATGCGGCTGATTCGTTCCTTTTAACGAATTTAAGGAGGAAAACAGGATGAAACTGATCATTGCGATTGTACAGGATAAAGACAGCAACAGACTGTCCGGTGGACTGGTTAAGGCGAACTTCCGTGCAACGAAGCTGGCCAGTACCGGCGGTTTTCTGCGGGCTGGGAATACTACATTCATGATCGGTGTGGATGACAGCCAGGTTGAAGCCGTAATGGAGGTCATCCGCAGCAGTTGCAAGGTGCGAGAACAACTGGTTACACCGGTGACACCGATGAGCGGAACCACCGACTCCTATCTGCCGCTTCCTGTAGAGGTTCAGGTCGGAGGAGCTACCGTGTTCGTCATGCCTGTTGATCGTTTCGAGCATTTCTAATCTACAAGTTTACTGCGGTTGAATTTCCAATCTCACGCTGTTGCTGCGATGAAATGAAGCAGGGAGAAAGCAGGTCATTTATGAAAATCAATCCAGGCTACCGTCCGTTGCATAGCGGTCTGTCATCCGGCGACTCGACCTCCAAGCCTGTTCAAAGTAAAAGCTTTTCCGATATTATGCACTATCAGGGGGAGCATGCTACTCAAGAAGAATTGAACCGGCGGTTCAAAGAAATACAGATGCAGGGAGAACGGCTGGCCCGATCCATGACCGTGCGCGAGTTGAAGGCTTACAAAATGCTCGTCAAACGCTTTCTGGAGGATACAGTTCGACGGGGAGTAGCGATGAAGGATACGCGTGGCTGGGACCGGCGCGGACGCAGCAAGCGCTACAAATTGATTGATGAGGTTGACTCCATCTTATTGCGTTTGGCCGAAGAATTATTAGAGACCGAGCAGGGAAAAATTGAACTATTGCAGGGAGTTGGAGAAATTCGTGGACTGCTGATTAATCTGTCCTTCTAGATGTTCAGTACTCCAGGTCATCTGCATTAGGGATATTCCCCTTATATTTGTTTGGCGGCCGGCTTAGACCGGATACAGTACAATCTGCTTGCCTGTCGGTCGGCAGATTATTTTTTGCCGGGATACCGGATCACAGATCCGGTCGCGGAAAGCGAGGAACGATATGTCTTTTGAACACATTGCCGGACAGGACGTGCCCAAGCGGCTGCTGCAAAATGCGCTTCGTACTGGCAGGGTAAGCCATGCCTATCTGTTCAGCGGCCCGCCGGGAAGCGGGCAGATGCAGGTGGCGCTTACTTTTGCCCAAGCTTTATTTTGCAGGGAACTCAAGGATGATGCTTGTGGAAAATGTCTGGAATGCAGAAAAATAGAGCATGGCAACCATCCTGATCTTTATGTTATAGAACCGGATGGTGCGAGCATAAAAATAGATCAGGTACGAGAGCTGCAGCGGCTTTTTTCATACCGTTCCAAGGCTGAAAATCCGAAGGTCTATATTATCCGCCAAGCGGATACCATGACCGTTCAGGCAGCCAATAGTCTGCTGAAATTTCTGGAAGAACCCCAGGTGCCGGCGGTCGGCATTTTGATTTCGGATAACGGACAGGCTCTCCTTCCCACGATTCAATCGAGAACGCAGCGTGTACCGTTTTCGCCGTTGTCACCTGAAGTATTAATGCAGGAGTTGAGTCGGGAGGGGCATCCTGCAGCGTTGGTTCGAAGTGCCGTTCATCTTGCTTCAGGACTGGATTCCAGCCGGGAAGTTATCCAGCAGAATTGGTTTGCAGAAATTAGAAATGTAGTGTTACAATTAGTGAAGGAGTCCATGAGCAGAGGAAATTCGTCTATTATACTAGCTCAACAGAAGATTTTTAAAACAGGACTTTCCGAGCATCTGGACGCTTTTTTTCAACTGTTTCATTTGCTATTCAAGGATATGCTGCACTTCCGGTACGGAAGGCACGAAAGCATTGTTTTCATAGATCACTTGGAGAGTATCTCCAAGCTGGCAATCACCCGCAGCACCGAACAATGGGTCTCGTATATGGCTTTGGCGGCGGAATGCAGGAAGAAGCTCCGCTACAATGTGAACGGTCAGCTGTGTGTGGAGCAGCTTCTGATCGGGATGTCGGATTCAGGCGGTACGATTACCGCCTAAAGACAGCGGACTCTTCGTATGTGACGGAGCAGTTAATAAAAGGCATCGTTAAACTTTCCAGGGCGCCATTACGTTACGGCTTCAGTTAAGGTTCTAGTGGCATACAAGGAGGTTTATTTTTGTATAGTGTAGTGGGTGTCCGCTTTAAAAAAGCGGGTAAGACGTATTATTTCGATCCGCTGGAGCTTCCTTTGGAGCAGGATAACTGCGTGATCGTGGAGACGGCGCGTGGCATCGAATATGGCAAGGTGGTTGTAGGCAAGAAGGAAGTAAATGATTCGGACGTCGTGCTGCCCCTAAAGAAAGTAATTCGTATTGCCGGAGATGCGGATGCGCTAATTGTTGAGGAGAATAAACGAGCGGCACAGGAAGCATTCGGTACTTGTTTAAATAAAATTAAAGACCATGGCCTTAAAATGAAGCTTGTTGACGTTGAGTTTACATTTGACCGCAATAAGATCATCTTTTACTTTACGGCGGAGGGAAGAGTTGATTTCCGTGAGCTTGTGAAGGATTTAGCCAGCATTTTCCGTACGCGTATTGAGCTCAGGCAGATCGGTGTTCGGGATGAAGCCAAGATGCTTGGCGGTATAGGGCCGTGTGGACGTGTGTTATGCTGCTCCTCCTGGCTGGGTGACTTTGAACCCGTGTCCATCAAGATGGCCAAGGATCAGAGCTTGTCCCTGAATCCTACCAAAATTTCCGGCTTGTGCGGCAGGCTGATGTGCTGCCTCAAGTTCGAGCATGATAACTATGAGAGTGCCAGGGAAGAGCTGCCGCAGGTTGGCAAGCTGGTCATTACCTCTCTAGGGGAGGGCAAGGTTGTCGCTATAAATGCAGAGCAGCGTACGGTACATGTGCAGCTATTTGAGATTAGCAAGGTCAAGGAACTTCCAATGGACGACGTTGTCGTCAAGTAAACCATTAGGTTGCTTCGGGGTGGAATCTTGGATAACAAACAAAGTGTTTTTGCGCGTATTCACGAGATGGAAACGCAAATGGGACAGATGTATAGCGATCTGGGTGAGCTGAAGCTTGCAGTGAAGGAATTACTGGAAGAGAATCAGCGACTTACAATTGAAAACGAACAGCTGCGCAAAATGCTCATTCGCGATAATACAAGAGCGGAAGAGACGGCAATAGAGCAGCCCGCGCCCCTTTCTGCAAACGACGTGGAGACTGAAGCGTCGGAGGCAGGAGAGGTTGTGGGTGAAGGCTATGATAATTTGGCAAGGCTGTATCATGAGGGATTTCATATATGCAATGTGTATTACGGACATTTGCGGACAGAGGGCGACTGCCTGTTCTGCTTGTCATTTTTGAATAAATAAATACAAAGCCGTAGGGCACTTGCCTGCGGCTTTTTCTTTAGCCATATCGTTTAAAAGGATGGATAAACCGGAATGATGGAAGAAAAGCATAAATCTGAAAGGATTGACGATCTTTTAACTCATAATTTGCGCATTATACAAAGTGATGAAGTGTTCAGCTTTTCGATGGATGCCGTGCTGCTGGCCAGATTTGCAGGCATACCTATGCGAGGGAAAATACTCGATCTATGTACAGGCAACGGCGTGGTGCCTCTTCTGCTGACGACAAGAACGAAGGCGGCCATCGAGGGGATTGAAATCCAACCCCGTCTGGCGGATATGGCGCGCCGCAGCGTAGCCATGAATGGATTAGAGGACAGGATTACGATTCGTGAAGGGGATCTGAGAAGTCTGTTTGAAATCACAGGGCATGGAGGATATGATGCGATAACGGTCAATCCGCCTTATATGCCGCTGAATGGCAGTGATATCAAGCTCAATCCTCATCAGGCTATAGCACGGCATGAGCTGAGCTGCACGCTTGAGGAAGTGATTTTGGCCTGTACCCGCCTGATCCGGACCGGGGGCAAGGTTTCCATGGTGCATCGTCCGCAGCGGCTTGGTGAGATCATATCCCTTATGCGTATACACAGACTGGAGCCTAAGCGTATCCGCTTCGTGCACCCACGAGTTCATCTGGAAGCCAATATGGTGCTTATTGAGGCCATGCGGGATGCCAAGCCGGATGTACGTCTGCTGCCGCCGCTGATCGTGTACGAAGGCAACGGGCGCAATCAATACACAGCTGAAATGCAGGAAATATACTTTGGCCAGGATTCAGGGACACCAACGGAAAGCAAACCTGACATTGAAGGGTAGGCGCTTAATTATAAACGGCAAGGAGACATTTGGATATGAAATTGGCTGTACAAAAAAGCTACTCGGACCGGCCCAACGAATATGGAACTTTATTTCTCGTAGGTACGCCAATCGGCAATCTGGAGGACATGACTTTCCGAGCTGTAAAGACACTGCAGGAGTGCAGCATCATTGCCGCCGAGGATACGAGGCAAACCCGCAAATTGCTTACTCATTTCGACATTATTCCGAACAAGCTCTTTAGTTACCATGAGCACAATAAGGCGGCAAGCGGGCCTGAACTGATACGTTATATAATGGAAGGAAAAAATTTGGCACTGGTCAGTGATGCCGGCCTGCCGGCCATTTCGGACCCGGGAGCTGATCTGGTTCAGCTTGCGCTGGATGCGGGAATTGCTGTTGTTCCAATACCGGGAGCCAATGCCGCTTTGTCGGCGCTTATTGCCTCCGGATTGAATACGGAACGATTTACCTTTGCCGGGTTTCCGCCCCGGGACCGGAAGGAACTGCTCTCTATTTTGCATACATTTGAAGCCTCGCATGGTACGCTCGTGTTTTATGAATCCCCGCACCGGATTGTCAAAACACTGGCCATCATTCAGGAGGCCTATGGAACCCGTCAAATCGTGCTTGCCAGGGAGCTTACAAAGCTTCATGAGGAATGGGTGAGGGGATCTGTCGCGGATTGTCTGGCCTGGCTGGAGGAGCATCCGCCACTTGGAGAATATTGTTTGGTTGTTGAAGGGAAAAGCGCCCGGGAAGAAGCTGAGGAAAGACAAGCATGGTGGAAAGAGCTAACATTGCAAGAGCATGTAAAACATTATGAGTCGGAGGGAAACAGCAGGAAAGAAGCCATGAAACGCACGGCTGCGGATCGCTCGCTTTCAAAAAGGGATGTGTATAATGAGCTGCTGACTTCGGGGGACAAATGAATTTTGTCCAAATTTATGTAAAAAAAGAACCTTCCAGCGATAGAAATCAACGCGGAAGGCAGCAAGGAGATATGAAAAGGTTAGAATTAACAGTTAGTTTGTTGTTTTTTTAATTATATACTATAAATCTTATTTTGTCACAGGTGTTGGGATTTCGGAAATACATTCGTTGCAAACAATTTTACCTTTGAAGTAAGTAACGTTTTCCGCATTGCCGCAAAAGATGCAGGCAGGCTCGTATTTTTTGAGCATAATGCGCTCACCGTCAACGTAAATTTCCAGGGCATCCTTCTCGCCAATGCCCAGTGTGCGGCGCAGCTCGATCGGGATAACGACACGTCCAAGCTCATCAACTTTTCTTACAATACCAGTAGATTTCATCATAATAAATCAGGCTCCTCTCGCCATATAGAAAATTTCAATTGTCATCATTCGACATTATTTTCTGTTTTCTGAATTTAACTATACCAACGATTCCCAAATCAGTCAACCTAAAAGTTAGGCATGAAACCTAAATTTTCAAAATCAAACCTGCTAATATGACTAGGAATCAACAATTAATATTATAAAATATATTATAATGAATATGTCGATTTGGAAATTATCAATAATATAAAATAAGACATAATTCGACAAAGTATGTCGAATTCCTGCGACACGTGCCCATGTTTTACATCGGTTACATATATCATATTTTCAAGGAGCTAAGGCCAAATGAATCTGATGCAGCAGCCGCTTACGGAAGAGAAAGTGTTTAAAGACCCGGTCCACAATTACATTCACGTTCAAGATGTTGTCATCTGGCGTTTGATTAATACTTCTGAGTTTCAAAGGCTGCGCCGGATTCGTCAGCTTGGAACCTCCTATTTAACTTTTCATGGTGCTGAACACAGCCGTTTCTCCCACTCCCTGGGCGTATATGAGATTACACGCCGCATCATTTCCCAATTTGAACGCGGTGAATATACAGACTGGCCCAAGGAAGAAAAACTGGTCGCCTTATGTGCCGCCCTGCTGCATGATTTGGGGCATGGCCCGTTCTCCCATTCCATCGAAGAAGCCTTCGGCATGAATCATGAGGATTGGACCTGCCGTATTATTTTGGGAGACACGGAGATCAATACGGTCCTTTGTCAGGTTGAACCCGGGTTTCCGGAAAAGGTCGCTGCCGTGATCTCAAAAACCTACGATAAACCGATCGTAGTCAATTTGGTAACGAGTCCGCTTGATGCGGACAGAATGGATTATCTGCTGCGGGACGCCTACCAGACAGGCGTTAATTATGGCACCATCGACCTTGACCGCATTCTGCGCTTGCTTCGCCCTCATAAGGGCCGTATTGTCGTCAAGGACTCGGGAATGCATGCCGTGGAAGACTACCTGATGTCCCGTTACCAAATGTACTGGCAAATTTATTTTCATCCGGTGACCCGCAGCTCGGAAATTATACTGCGGCTCATTTTCCGGAGAGCCAAGGAGCTAATGAATCAGGGGTATACCTTCGGATTTCTGCTTGATCCTCTTCCCGACTTAATCCGTGGAGATCTGACAGTCAGCCAGTATTTAATGCTGGATGAATCCCTGATACAAACTGTATTTAATTTATGGAAGAAGGAAGAGGACCCTGTTCTGAGCGACCTGTGTTCGCGTTTTATGGATCGCAGGCTATATAAATATGTGCAAATCGACTCTATGGATATGAGTATGATTGACGATTTGCGGGCTGCCCTCGCGAAGGCTGGACTTCACCCCGACTATGACCTGGAAATTGATTTTCCGACAGACCTTCCTTATGATGTATTCCGGAAGGACGGATCGACAGAGAATCAGATTTTGCTGCTTGACCGGGAGGGCGGTGTGCGCGAAATATCCGAAGTGTCGGATATCGTACGCTCAATCAGCGGTATTCACCGGGGGAAATACCATCTGTATTACCCGCAAAATAAATTGGAGCAAATTAAGGATAAGCTGCCGCCCGACATCCAGAAATTGTTTGTTAAATAGCCTTCAAATCATTTCTTTTTAATCTAAGCATCATGATATAGAAGATTGCAAAAATTGAAAATTGCCAAAGAAAGAAATTAATCTAAATTAAAACCAATTAAGGAGGAACAATCCTTGGAATTATTTGATACGCATACCCATCTTGATTCGCCGTCATTTAATGAAGACAGAGAGCAAATCATATCAAACGCCGTCGAAGCCGGAGTTACGCGAATGGTCAATGTCGGGTTTAATAGAGAAACTATTCCCAGTACAATGGAGCTTGCCGAAACTTATGATTTTATTTATGCTGCTGTCGGATGGCATCCTGTTGATGCCATCACCATGCAGGATGGGGATTTGGAATGGATTGCATCGCTTTGCAAGCATGAGAAGGTCGTGGCCATTGGGGAAATTGGGCTGGATTACCATTGGGATACTTCTCCGAAGGATGTTCAGCAGCGGGTGCTGCGCCAGCAAATCGGACTTGCCCGGGAGTTGGGGATGCCGATTGTCATTCACAACCGGGATGCGCACGAGGATATCGTGAAAATTTTGCGTGAAGAGAAAGCACATGAGGTTGGAGGAATTATGCATTCGTTCTCTGGCAGCTGGGAAATCGCTAAATTATGTCTGAATATGGAATTTCATTTGTCCTTTGGAGGCCCGATTACCTTCAAAAATGCGCGTCAGCCGAAAGAGGTTTTGGCGCAGGTGCCGCTGGATCGCTTATTGATTGAAACCGATTCCCCTTACCTGACTCCCCATCCCTTCAGAGGCAAACGAAACGAGTCGGCCTATGTGAGATTGGTGGCTGAGGCAGCTGCCCAAATTAAGGGAATTTCCGTGGAGGAATTGGCGGCGATCACCACCAAAAATGGGCTGGAACGATTTTACATACGGAGAAAATGAGAGATAAATCATTAAAAAAGTATCCTATACGGAGCTAAACATAAAAATGTTCCGGGAAAACCGCGATTATTACAATATTTTAACCGATTATTTAGAGAAAAGCACTTGAAAGCTGCTTTACAACATGCATGTAAACAGGATATCATCGTTTCAGTGAATTATTGATGCTATGTAAAGTGGCAAATTCAGTAGTTCATTTCATGAACCAGTCTCGCTTAATCTCTGTTATGGAGAACGGGGGAACCGATATGGTGGCAGGCCATAAGGAGAGCGTACAGACATAGACGTATTGTCGTGTGCATGTACCTTCGCTTATGCCGGACGTCATAGTTCGATTTCTTTTCTGGGTCTTAGGGGTGAATGTGAAGGCAGCCGCCATGAGCGGGTGACCTGAACTAGGGCGACTCTCTACGTCCGAATCCGACAGCTAACCCCGTAAGCGTATCAAGAGAGAAGCTACCTCGTGTATGGATTTTCCGCATATGTCATTGACGGAAGTCACGAAAGAGCTCTCTTAACTCTTTCTTGACTTTTTTAGTTTATGAATATGGGAGAGTGTGCCCACATACTGTTACATAACGGAGTTATGACCAGTAAAGGGGGGCGCCATGCTGCGAAGACGGGAACATGATGCAGGGCAGGCTGCAGTCAGGCTTGTCTTGTAGAAAATCTGGTATAGTCGCGTCAACTTCAATCATGTATTACTCTCAGACGGCGAGGCTATGAAGGAGGACGGAGAAGTGGGAATTTTCCAACAAGGGGAGACCCATGAGTCACGCTCATCCAGCATGTCTTACGCGTTGCGATGGAAGCATGAAAAATTGCGCCACGCATCATTGGTCGCTATTTTTCTAATCGCACTAACAGTCACAATCTCTATTCTGGTGTACACGCAGACAAAGAAACAAGTAGTTCTGGTCATCAACGGTCAGCCTCAAGCGGTTGAGACCCGCGGAGAAAGTTTGCAGGATGTTCTGGAGGAGCATTCTATTACACTGGCACCTCATGACAAGATTTCCATGCCGGTGAACGGAGCTGTACAGAATGGGGACCGGGTAGTCATTAAACGGGCTGCGCCAGTGAACGTATCCGCAGGCTATGAAACCAAGCAGCTGTACACCACCGAAAATACAGTAGAAGACGCTATTCGAACCTTGGGCTACGAATTGTCACCGGAAGATAAGGTTTCCCCCTCACCGGATACCAAAATCTCTTCTAACATGGATATAAAAATTGTTCGTGTCACGAAGCAGAAGGTTCAACAAAAGGCAGAGATTCCTTTCAGAGTCGTCAAGACGGCTGATCCAAGCTTGTACAAGGGAGATAACCGCACCTTGGTGAGCGGCAAGGATGGAGTCATGGTCCAGAATATTGAGAAGGTGTATCATGACGGGAAACTGGTTTCAAAGCGTATGGTAAACAAAGAAGTCGCTACGAATCGTGTTGACAAGGTTATTGCAGTAGGTACGAAGAAGAAACCTGTTGTACTGGCGGCATCTATCGGACCTTCCGGTTCCGCAAAGATGGCCAGTGCCAATACGATCAGCCGGGCAGGAGTAGAATTTAAATATACAAAAGTTTTAAGCAATGTATCCATGACGGCTTACTCTGCGCAGCAGCCTGGCATAGGCACCCGGACATCCTCCGGCACACGTGTTACTGAAGGACGCACCATTGCTGTGGACCCTAATGTCATTCCAATAGGCTGGTGGGTATATATTGAAGGTCTGGGCTTCCGTCGTGCTGAGGATACTGGCGGCGCCATAAAAGGCAACAAAATCGATGTGTATTATGAGAGTTTGAATCAGGCGATGAATTTTGGCCGTAAATCAGGAATGACGGTGTATGTCATCGGTCCGGTCAGACCGGAGTTGAATTAACCGCAGGCGGGAATGTTAGAGCTTGTAATTCAATCGCTGGTTAGGATAGTATTAAGATCATAAAGATGCCATGCTAAGAAGGGGAGGATCATCCTCTTCTTATTTTTATTTTGTGCTAAAGCCAAGCTCGGGATGAGAGCATCGGGAAGGAAGATAGATTCATGATTAAGGAAGTCATCGTAGTGGAGGGCCGGGATGATACGGTGGCCATCAAAAGGGCGGTCCAGGCCGACACGATTGAAACGGGCGGATCTGCCATCAATGCCACGACGATTCGCAAAATTGCCATGGCCCAGAAGCGGCGGGGGATCATTATCCTGACCGATCCGGATCACGCCGGGGAGCGGATACGCAAGATTATTGCCTCCAGGGTACCGGGGTGCAAGCAGGCCTTTATTCCGGAGGCGGAAGCGACCCGGAAAGGGGATATCGGGGTAGAGAATGCTTCTCCTGAAGCGATCCGTCACGCACTCGCCAGAGTTCATACTACGGTAGAGGATGCGCGCCCCCTGATCGATTGGGAGGACCTTATTGACGCGGGCATGATCACACATCCACGGGCGGCCTCCCGCAGGATGGCGTTAGGCAACATCCTGGGCATCGGTTATTGCAACGGCAAGCAGCTTCATAAGCGGCTGACGATGTTCCAAATCAGCCGCGAGGAGTTCGCGGCGGCATTACAGCAAATTGAAAGCGAAGGATTGTGATGGACATGAAGGGTCTTGAAGATATTGCGACTCCCCGCCGGACCAAGGAGATCATTCAGAGGCACGGTTTCTCGTTCAAGAAGAGTCTGGGCCAGAATTTTCTGGTTGACCAGAATATATTGCAAAAAATCGTGGCTGCCGCCGGCTTGGATGAGACCAAGGGAGCGCTTGAGATCGGGCCGGGCATTGGAGCGCTGACGGAGCGGCTGGCCCGTTCGGCCAAGTGCGTAACGGCTGTGGAGATCGATCAGCGGCTTCTGCCCATTCTGGACGAGGTTATGGCACCGTACGACCGGGTGCGCGTACGTCACGGGGATGTGCTGAAGCTGGACCTTAAAGAAGTGTTTGCAGAGGACTTTGCGGATGTGGAAAAGGTCAGCGTGGTAGCCAATCTGCCTTATTACGTCACAACTCCCATCTTGATGAAGCTGCTGGAGGACAAGCTGCCTCTGGAGAATATCGTCGTCATGATTCAAAAGGAGGTGGCTGAACGAATGGCCGCCGCCCCGGCCTCCAAGGAGTATGGCAGCTTGAGCATAGCGGTGCAGTATTACAGTGAGCCGAAGCTGGTATGCATTGTGCCGCACACTGTATTCATTCCGCAGCCCAATGTGGAATCGGCGGTTATCCGGCTGCGTGTAAGACCGGAGCCGCCGGTCCAGGTTCCGGACGAAAAGCATTTTTTTGAAGTCGTGCAGGCAGCCTTCGCGCAGCGGCGCAAAACGATCGCCAACAACCTGAAGAGCCGCTTCTTCACAAAAGAGAATAAGGATGCGTTAGAGCCACTTTTGCGGTCCGCAGACATTGAACCCTCCAGAAGGGGAGAAACGCTCAGCATCGAAGAGTTCGCGCGTCTGAGCACGCTGTTGCTGGAAGCTGGCTATAAATAAACATCAGTTCTGCCATGCTTGATTTCAGACGGCCGGAACCAAAGCGGGGTATTGCCCATACGATGAAGCAGGGGTGATACACATTGATGATCATTGGAGACTTGGTCGTTCGTAAATCGTACGGCAAGGACGTGACGTTCCGCGTAGAGGAAGTCTGGCGCGATAATGCCATCATTAAAGGGACAGAGTTCCGGCTGCTGGCAGACTCCCCTATGAGCGATCTGATCAAAGTGCCGACCGATCCGATGAACGGCATAACCAAGCAAGCGCAAATTAAAGCTTATCAATCCCTCTCTTCCCTGAAGCAGGAACGGCTGCAGCAGGCGGAACGGGGGCATGAGCTGCTGAACCAAAGCCAGGCCGCGAATGCATCCTATTTTGAAATGCCCGGCAAGGTGCTCCATTTGGACGGGGATGCCAACTATCTGCATAAAAGCATGAAGCTGTATGAACAGCTCAGGGTTCCGGCTGAGGGATATCATGTACACGAGTCCGCCATGGCGGACGTTCTGCTGAAGCTGCTGCCGCGCGCACGCCCCGATATTCTCGTCATCACCGGGCATGACGGTGTGCTCAAAAAGCGTCAGCCTTATGATTTGTACAGTCTGTCCAGCTATAAAAATTCACAAAACTTCGTCTCCGCCATTCAGGTGGCAAGACAGTATGACAGGAATCTGGACTCGCTTACGATTGTAGCAGGGGCATGCCAGTCCCATTTTGAGGCGCTGCTCCGTACAGGAGCGAATTTTGCCAGTTCTCCCGGCCGTATCCTGATCCATGCGCTGGATCCGGTATATATTGCGGCCAAAGCCTCCTTTACGTCGATAAAGGACACGGTAAGTATGGGAGATATTTTTAATCATACGATCAGCGGAAGCCAGGGGGTCGGGGGAGTGGAGACCCGGGGAAGCTATCGAATAGGTTTGCCCCGACTGGAAAATCTTTCAACATTGAAGGTGACACCATCCGCAATATAACACATGTATAGATTGAAACTGGTTATGTGCCGCCCTGCTTGCAGGGTTTTTTTGTGCATCATTTTTCATGAAAAATTAAATTGACAACACAATTTGTCTGCTGCTATAATATTTCCTTCGATTTGACAATGTCCACCAAATCCATTATAATGGGTCAGGAAAGAGGTGGTCGTTAACAATGGCTAAAAATTCGCTATTGGATATCAAACGCAGTCTCGATGCACATGTAGGGCAAAAGATTTTGCTGAAGGCTAACGGCGGTCGACGCAAGACCGTTGAACGAACTGGTGTATTGGAAGAAACGTACCCTTCTGTTTTTATTGTAAAGCTTGACCAGGAGCAGCAAAGCTGTAAGCGTGTTTCTTACAGTTATGCGGACATCCTTACAGAATCCGTGGAAGTTACTGTTTATGATGCCGATGGACCGATGGTTGTCGAGTATCACTAATGTAGCGCTCCATATATGCTTAATTTCACACGCAAGCGGCGCGGCTCATGGCTTCGCCGTTTTTTGCTGCTTGTATGCTCAGGATAGGATACCGCACCAGGGCACATACTATGGACGGGAATATTCATCCTGTTTCCATTTGCAAGGAGGCGGTTTACGAATGAGCCGAAGAAGAAGAGGAGTCATGTCAGAGGAGCTGAAGTACGAGCTCGCCAAGGATTTGGGGTTTTACGATACCGTGCGTGAGGAAGGCTGGGGCGGTATTAAGGCCAAGGATGCGGGCAACATGGTGAAAAGAGCGATCCAGCTTGCAGAACAAGCAGCTTCACGCAATCCGCGGCAGTAACAGAGCAGCATGCTCCTGAAGCGGGGGGATTTGGCAGGTTGCCGGATTCCTCCGCTTTTTACCTGTTTCTATGCTTGACACGCTCGGTTTGATATAATATGTTAAATTGTCTTGAGCGAAAGGGTAAGGATGGGTGAACTCCTTGAGAATATACGAGAAGGCTCCGGCTAAAATAAATTTAATGCTTGATGTGCTGCAAAAACGCCCCGACGGATACCATGAGGTGGAAATGATCATGACCATGGTCGATCTTGCGGACAGGCTGGAAATGTCCGAGCTGCCGCGCGACACCATTATCATATCAAGCCAGGCCGGTTACATACCGCTGGATGAGAAGAACCTGGCCTTTCAGGCTGCGAGGCTGATTAAAGACCGCTATAACGTAAATAAAGGTGTCTATATTCATCTTGATAAAAAGATTCCCGTTGCCGCAGGCCTTGCAGGAGGCAGCAGCGATGCTGCCGCAACACTGCGCGGCCTGAACCGTTTATGGAAGCTCGACATTTCCGATGAAGAGCTGTGTGAGCTTGGCGCCGAGTTGGGGTCGGATGTGCCCTTCTGCGTAACCGGAGGTACGGCGCTTGCGACAGGCCGTGGAGAAGTGCTGACCCCGCTGCCTAATCCGCCGCAATGCTGGGTTGTACTGGCAAAGCCTCCGATCAACGTATCCACGGCAGATGTCTACGGAAGAATAAGGGCTGACAAAATACCGCATCATCCGTCTGCGAAAAGAATGGAACAGGCCATACGCGGAAACTCGTTTACGGATGTCTGCAGAGAGCTCGGCAATGTCCTTGAGGATGTGACCTTGAAGCTGTATCCGGAAGTGCAGCGGCTAAAGGAGTCCATGGTACGGCTCGGAGCGGACGGTGTGCTGATGTCGGGCAGCGGCCCTACTGTATTCGGTCTGGTCTCGAAGGAGGCAAAAATTCCGCGCATTTACAACGGGCTGCGTGGTTTCTGCAAGGAAGTGTATGCAGTACGGCTTTTAACATAAGAAAAAAAACTAAGTGGATTTGTAGGTTTTCTTAGGATTACCTTGTGTATATACGTACAAAAATGGTATATTTTATTGTGAATATTCGGTTTTTGAACAATCGGTATCGTAACAGCCGAGAATTTCGGGACAACTCGTTGGACACGCCAGACGAACAAGTACGGATGTAACAGATCGCGAGGAATTGCTGTGAAAAAATTAAAACGAAGCGCACGCCTGATTGAGATGACTCAATTTTTACTGGCCAGGCCGCATACACTTGTGCCTCTTACTTATTTCGCTGACCGTTATGGGGCAGCCAAGTCATCCATCAGCGAGGATTTGGCCATTATCAAGGAAGTATTCGAAGAAGACGGAACCGGAGAGCTGCAGACGCTGGCCGGAGCGGCCGGAGGGGTAAAGCTGATTCCCAGACTGTCCAGGGAGCACGCGCTGGCATTTACCAAATCGCTTTGCAAGCAACTGGAGCAGCCTGACCGGATTTTGCCGGGCGGGTATTTATACATGTCCGATTTGCTCGGGCAGCCTGCCACGATGAATGAAGCGGGGAAAATTTTTGCTACCGTCTTTGCGGATCGTGCCATTGATGTGGTTATGACGGTGGAAACGAAAGGGATTCCCTTAGCTTACGCAACAGCCGCACAGTTGAACCTCCCTGTTGTTCTTGTACGCCGCGACCATCAGGTGACAGAGGGCTCGGCTGTGAGCATTAACTATGTATCGGGGTCACAGAAGAGCCTTCATACGATGTCGCTTTCGAGAAGAGCACTCCCGGAGAAGTCAAAGGTTCTGATCGTGGATGATTTCATGAAAGCGGGAGGAACCATTCAGGGCATGGTCGATTTGCTGGTGGAGTTTAATGCTACGGTATCAGGAGTAGGGGTGCTTGTAGAATCAGGCGAGGTCGATACAGAGGAAAGACTTTTGCATGATTATGTATCGCTTGCGAATTTAACAGCGGTCGACTCCAAAAGCAAGCAGATTAAAGTAAAGCTTGGGAACTACTTCGGCTGACAATATGTTGACATATTTGAAAAAAACCGCATGAATCCAATAAAAATTTAGTGTATTGAAAAAATTACCTTAATTCAGGATACAAATTGTACAAAAAAAGAAGGATTTTGATTTGTTGTGTGGAATTATACACCAAGTCCTCAATGGAAAAAGGTGGTGATACACACATGCAAATTACGGATGTCAGACTCCGCCGAGTAAACTCCGAAGGAAGAATGAAGGCGATAGCCTCCATTACCATTGATAATGAGTTTGTCGTACACGACATACGGGTTATCGACGGGAATAATGGAATGTTCGTAGCGATGCCAAGCAAACGGACCCCGGATGGAGAGTTCCGCGACATTGCTCATCCGATTTCTTCAGGTACACGTGAGAAAATTCAGGATGCCGTGCTCGCTGAGTACGAACGGGCTGCCGTCGAAGAAGAAGTGATTGAAGAAGGCGCTTAAGGTTAACTTGGGACGCGATTGGGGTTTTAAAGAAAAGAGAGCCACTAACTGTGGCTCTCTTTTCTTTTTCCCTAGAATAAGATATATTCTTAATGGAGTTGTAAACTCCATTGCAAATTTCAATAATGCCGCAAGGCAGTGACGACATAAGTTGCCGCTGGCATCGAGCACGATGAGGGCGGCAAAGACAGCAATCCGGCACATCAATGCGGATTCTTATTTAGCAGGAGGTCCAGCACAAAGCTGGTCTGAAAACCAGGCGACGCTGAACAAGAGATGCCGGTTGTTTTCAGAATAGGAGGGTAATTCTTTTGAAAAGGTTGGCAGTGATTCTTGCCGCAGGGCAGGGAAAACGTATGAAATCCAAACTTTATAAGGTGCTGCATCCGGTATGCGGCAAACCGATGGTTGGACATGTCAGCGACACCATTCGTCAAGTGGGTGTATCCCGCAGCATTGCTGTTGTAGGCCACGGGGCGGAAGCTGTTCAGGCTTATTTGGGCAATGCGGCTGAGTATGTTTTGCAAACGGAGCAGCTGGGAACCGGTCATGCGGTAAAAATGGCAAAGGAATTGCTCGCCCAGGAGAACGGGACAACGATCGTCATTTGCGGAGACACGCCGCTTGTGACGACAGAAACGCTGGAAAGCCTGATCCGCTTGCATGAGGAGCGCGGCGCGGCAGCCACGATTTTGACCGCACACCTTGATCAGCCTCAAGGGTACGGCCGGGTAATCCGGGATGCGTCGGGCTCGGTAACCAAAATTGTGGAGCAGAAGGACTGCACTCCCGCAGAGGAGCGCGTTCAGGAGATTAATACAGGAACCTACTGCTTTGACAATGCCAAGCTGTTCAGCGCCTTGGAGCAAATCACCAACCAAAATGCACAGCAGGAATACTATCTGACGGATGTCATCGGCATCATGCGTGGTGATGGAGATGGTATCGAAGCTTATATGACGAATGATCCTGCTGAATCCATTGGTGTCAATGACCGGATTGCCCTCTCTGAAGCAGAGCGCTTAATGAGGGAACGTATCGTACGCCGTCATATGCTGAACGGAGTGACCGTGATTGATCCGTCATCGACATATATCGACAGCGATGTCATCATCGGTTCAGATACTGTCCTTTTTCCCGGTACCGTTTTATCAGGCAGCACCAAGATTGCCGAGGACTGCAAAATTGGACCAAATGCAGAGTTGACGGACACCATCGTTCATAGCGGAGCGGAGATCAAATATTCCGTTCTGTCAGAGGCTGAAGTTGGTATGAACACCTCTGTAGGCCCATTTGCCTACTTGCGCCCGGGAACAAAACTTGGAAACGACGTAAAAATCGGTGATTTTGTGGAAGTGAAAAACGCCACGATTGACGACAATTCTAAAGTTTCCCATTTGAGCTATATCGGCGATGCCAGAGTGGGTAAACATGTGAATATAGGGTGTGGAGCAATAACGGTCAATTATGATGGTTATAATAAATCCATTACCGAAATCGAAGACAATGCGTTCGTAGGCAGCAATGTAAACCTCGTTGCTCCTGTCAAAATCGGCCAGGGCGCGTACGTCGTTGCTGGTTCAACCATTACGAAAGACGTTCCTGAAAATGATATGGCCATTGCCAGACCCCGTCAGGAGAACAAGACGGACTATGCCGATAAAATCAGGGCACGGGCGAAAGCGAAGAAAGACGGGCTGAACGGTTAGCAGGCACCGTATTCATCTTATTTATATTATTTACCCGGATTTCCCGGATATGCCGTCCACGAAGCGGTAATAAGGTTCCCATGGGACGAACCAGCACGGAGGGTTTCTATTAATGACTTATTGTGATTCCAAACTCAAGATTTTCACCTGTAACTCCAATCCGAAATTAGCCCACCAGATTGCGGACTATATCGGAATCCCTATGGGGGAATCCCATACGACGTCCTTCAGCGACGGTGAAATTCAGGTTAAATTGTCAGAGAGTGTGCGGGGCTGTCACGTATACATTATTCAGTCCACTTGCCTTCCGGTGAACGACAATCTGATGGAGCTTCTGGTTATGGTGGATGCGCTCAAGCGGGCATCCGCCAAAAGCATAAACGTAGTCATACCGTACTACGGATACGCGCGGCAGGACCGTAAAGCCCGTAGCCGCGACCCGATTACCGCCAAACTGGTGGCGAATCTGATCGAGACGGCGGGCGCCCACCGGGTCATTACAATGGATCTGCATGCTATGCAAATTCAAGGCTTTTTTGATATTCCGGTGGATCATCTGTTGGGTGTTCCGATTCTGGCTCAGTATTTCCGTTCCAAGCAGATCGAGAATCCCGTTATCGTGTCTCCTGACCACGGTGGTGTGGTGCGTGCGCGGAAGCTGGCGGATTTCCTGAATGCCCCTCTGGCGATTATCGATAAGCGTCGTCCGGAGCCGAACGTCAGCGAAGTTATGAACATCATCGGTAACATTGAGGGCAAAACAGCAATCATTATTGACGACATTATCGATACGGCAGGAACCATCGTGCTGGGGGCCAATGCCTTGAAGGAAGGCGGCGTGAAGGAAGTATACGCATGCTGTACGCATCCGGTATTGTCCGGACCAGCCATGGAGCGTCTGGAGAATGCACCGTTGAAAGAAGTCGTTGTTACCGATACGATTCCTATTGTACATCCTAATCCTACAAGCAAACTGAAAGTGCTGTCCGTAGCACCTTTGATGGGTGAGGCTATTATTCGCGTCCATGAAGAACTGTCGATCAGCAAGCTGTTTGAAATAGAATAACCTGCCGGCAAAGACATAAAGGGGTTACCTTTTCCATCGTGGAAAAAGTAACCCCTGTCGGCATGTCCGGTCTTTTCCTCAATATCCCGGACACGACACAAAGGTGAAGCGCAGCCGATTGTACAAGGTATTGTCAATTTCGACGAAATGCTCATTAAAACGGGCGACAAGCCCGATACCGACGTGCGCACCGGTCTGATCGTACACCTGTACAGGAACGGTCTGTTTTAAGTGGTACAGAAAGTGGCTGTCGTAAACTAGTACATCCCCCTGATCACGCATAGATCGGTTTCACCTTCCTCATTTCAGAACAGCGCAATAGCAAGGGACTTTTATTTTTACAATTATTTTAACAAAAAAATGAAAATTGCACAGCGAGGTGAACCGCGATGAAATGGATTGTTGGTCTCGGCAACCCGGGTCCCCAATATGAGAAAACGAGACATAACGTCGGTTTTATGGCTCTCGATCAGTTGGCCGCACGGCACGGGATTGCCATAAATCAGAGCAAATGCAGGGCTTTGATCGGTGAAGGCGTTATTGGCGGTGTGAAAACGGTGCTGATCAAACCCATGACCTATATGAATTTATCGGGTGAATCGGTACGCGCCTATATGGATTATTATAAAGCCGACTTAAACGATTTAATCGTCGTATATGATGATTTGGATACCGAGGTCGGGAAAATCCGGCTCCGCTACCAGGGCAGCGCCGGCGGCCACAACGGGATCAAATCAATTATTCAGCATACAGGAACCCAGCAATTTAACCGGATTCGCATGGGCATATCGAGACCGGAGCCCGGATACGCCATCGTGGACTATGTGCTGGGTGTTTTCCCGAAAATGGAGAAGGAAGCCCTGGAGAGCATGATCAGCGAAACGTGTGACGCCTTGGAGTACAGTCTGGACAATACGTTTGAAAGAACGATGGCCAAGTTTAATAAATAAAGGACAACTCCCGGAAGAATTTCCCTGAACAGGGCTAAATACAGCCTGACGGGGACATACTGAGAGGAATAGACCACTTTCGGGAGGCATATAGATGGCAGTAAATTATGTATGCAGGCATTGTCGGACCTTCATTGGCCGGATCGAGTCGGATCATATCAGTGAGGAAAAGCTCGGTTTTCATTTCTTGACCCCCGACGAACGGCGGGATATAATAGCCTATAATTCAGGCGGAGAGATTACGGTTCGGGTTACCTGCGACTACTGCACGGAGGCGCTGAAGTCCCATCCGGAGCTTAGCTTGCTGGCAAATCCGCTACAGTAATATAGGCTGTTAGTACTATATCATTGGCCTTTCGGAGCCTTGGCACGTTGCTGAGGCTTCTTTTGCAGTTTACACATAGAATGGTTTTTGAAATCAAGAAAAGCAAAAGGGGTGCCTTTTTTGTTACAAGCACTTATTCAGGAATTTTCCAAGGATGCCGATC
The DNA here is from genome assembly GCF_042136365.1 of Paenibacillus enshidis. Classification (NCBI taxonomy): domain Bacteria; kingdom Bacillati; phylum Bacillota; class Bacilli; order Caryophanales; family Paenibacillaceae; genus Paenibacillus; species Paenibacillus enshidis. Next base: position 24,134 of record NZ_JBHHMI010000023.1, read on the forward strand.
TCGGTTCGATCACGGCGGGAATCGCATCGGGTATGAAGGAGCAGCTGATCTCCGGCTTGTCCGGTTCGGCGCGCCAAGTATTGATGGCTGCGGTAGTAGAGCAAACGCAGCGGCCCCTTCTGGTGTTAACACATAATATGTTTGCAGCGCAGAAGATCGCGGATGATTTACAGGAAGCGCTTTCTTCTGATCAGGTGCTGCTCTACCCTGCCAATGAGCTGGTCGCGGCAGAAGCAGCGGTATCCAGCCCTGAAACGGTGTCACAGCGTATCGAGGTGCTGGTCAAATGCGCACAGGGCTTTCGCGGTATCGTCATAACGCCTTTTTCGGGTGTGCGCCGTTACTTGCCCGATCCCCAGGTTTTTGTTAACGGCCAAATCCATCTGGAGACAGGGAAAACGATTGAGATAGAGCCGTTTCTGCTGCGTATGATTGAACTGGGCTATCAGCGGGTGGAGCGGGTTGAGTCCAGGGGGGAATTGAGCGTACGGGGCGGCATTATCGACTTCTACCCGATGACGACGGACCTGGCTTACCGTGTGGAGCTGTTTGATGACGAAATTGATTCGATCCGTACCTTTGATCCTGCGGACCAGCGTTCGGTGGAGAAAATAAAAGAGATTACGGTAACCCCGTGCAGAGAGCAGATTGCTGACAACAGCCGTATGGATAAGGCGGCCGACGCAGCGGCCCAGCTGCTGGAGGAGCAGATTGCGAAAACGACGGACCGGCAGGCGAAACTGCGGCTGAAGGAAGAAATTCAGCGTGAGCTCGAAATGCTGCGTGAGCATGTCTATTTTGATGAAATCTATAAATATATCGGACTTTTATATCCTGAATGCACAACGCTTATGAATTACATGGCCGAGGATACGATCCTGGTCATCGACGAGCCTGCACGTATGCTGGAGACAGCCAAGCAGCTTGAACGGGATGAGTCGGAGTGGAATCTGCATCTTCTGCAGAACGGAAAGACACTGCCCCAGCTTGTGCTATCGGCTGATTCGGAGAAAATTTTGTACCAGCGTTCTTTCCAGACGCTGTTTATGTCCCTATTCCTGCGTCAGGTTCCTCATACCCAGCCGCAAAATATTCTAAACTTCATCAGCAGGGGAATGCAGGATTTTCACGGTCAAATGAATGTGCTGAAATCGGAGATGGAAAGATGGACCAAAGCGGGAACAAGGGTCATTATGCTGGCGGGCGGGGAGGAGCGGCTTGACCGCATGCGAAGAGTTTTGCAGGACTATGATATCCCTGAGCCGACGATGATGATCGGCGGCCTGCAGAGCGGTTTTGAGCTGCCATCCATTCATCTTGCCGTCATTACCGAAGGGGAAATGTTCTCGCAGAAGCAGCGCAGAACCCGCAAGCAGGGACGGCAAATGGACAATGCCGAACGGATCAAGAGCTATACGGAGCTTAAAGTCGGCGACTATGTCGTACACCAGAATCATGGAATCGGCAAATACATGGGGATTGGCACGCTGGAAGTGGCGGGAATCCACAAAGATTATATGCATATTTTGTATGCGGGCGGTGACAAGCTGTCCGTACCGATCGAACAAATTGATCTGATTCAGAAATATGTAGGCTCGGAAGAGAAGGAGCCGAAAATTTACAAGCTGGGCGGCAATGAATGGACGAGGGTGAAGAACAAGGTCCGCAGCTCGGTGCAGGATATTGCCGATGATTTGATCAAGCTCTATGCCCAGCGCCAGTCTGCGCCTGGATACAAATTTGAGAAGGATACACCTGAGCAGCAGGAATTCGAAGCCATGTTTCCTTATGAGGAAACGAGGGACCAGATTCGTGCCATTGAAGAAATCAAGAAGGACATGGAAATGGGTCGTCCCATGGACCGTCTGCTATGTGGAGACGTAGGCTATGGGAAAACGGAGGTAGCTATCCGGGCGGCATTTAAAGCGGCGATTGAAGGCAAGCAGGTGGCTGTGCTCGTTCCGACCACCATATTGGCGCAGCAGCATTATGAGACGTTCCGCGAGCGGTTTTCGGGATATCCGTTCAACATTCAGGTGTTAAGCCGTTTCCGCTCGCGCAAGGAGCAAAATGAAACCACAAAAGGACTCAAGCAGGGAACGGTTGATATCGTCATCGGTACCCATCGTCTGCTGTCGCAGGACCTGGTGTTCAAGGATATCGGACTGCTGATTGTAGATGAAGAGCAGCGCTTTGGTGTAACCCATAAGGAAAAGCTGAAAAGGCTGAAATCGAATGTGGATGTGCTAACCCTGACAGCCACCCCGATTCCGCGTACCCTGCATATGTCCATGCTGGGCGTCCGTGATCTGTCCGTCATCGAGACACCGCCGGAAAATCGTTTTCCTGTGCAGACCTATGTCGTGGAACACAGCCAGTCTCTCGTCAGAGAGGCTATAGAGCGCGAAATGGCACGCGGAGGACAGGTATATTATTTATATAACCGGGTCCAGGGCATTCAGGAAATGGCGGCCGAAATCAACGCGCTTGTCCCTGATGCGAAGGTGGGAATCGGGCACGGACAGATGACGGAATCCGAGCTGGAAAAGACGATCCTTGATTTTCTGGACGGTGAATACGATGTGCTCGTGAGCACCAGCATTATTGAGACCGGCGTGGATATTCCGAACGTGAACACACTGATCGTCCATGACGCGGATAAGATGGGGCTTTCTCAGTTGTACCAGCTGCGGGGAAGAGTGGGGCGTTCCAATCGTATTGCCTACGCTTATTTTACTTATCAGCGGGATAAGGTATTGACCGAGGTGGCGGAGAAGCGTCTGCAGTCCATCAAGGAGTTTACGGAGCTGGGCTCCGGCTTCAAGATCGCAATGCGCGATTTGTCCATCCGCGGTGCAGGCAACCTGTTGGGCGCTGAGCAGCACGGGTTTATTGCGTCTGTTGGCTTTGACCTGTATTCGCAAATGCTGGCCGAGGAGATCAACAAGCGGAAAATCACGATGTTTGGTGAGGGAACCGTTCCTGCAGAGCATTGGAAAACGTCCATCGATATTCATTTTGACGCCTATCTTCCTGCGGATTACATTTATGACAGCATCCAGAAAATAGAAATTTATAAAAAAGTGGCGGTAATCGCCTCTTTTGAAGAAGCTGCGGAGCTTGAGGAAGAACTTATTGACCGGTTTGGCGACCTGCCGGAGGCGGTGCGCAATCTGATGGCTGTGGCCCGGATGAAAGTGTATGGCAAAATGTATGGAATCGAATCGATCACGAAACGCAAGGAGGAAGTCATCCTCCGCTTTTACGAAGGCCGGCAGCAGGCGGTGCAAACTTCCAAACTGGCGCAGGTTGGCAATCGGTTTGAAAGACGTGTACAATTTGAACAAGGGACGCCAATAACAGCTCGTATCCAGGGCCGGGGTCTCAAGGATGCTCAGCTTGTGGAATTGCTTGAGCAATTTCTGGAAGCATTGAAGGATGCTTTTAAATCGAAGGAGGAACTTCAGGATGTTGCCAAATAAAGCCGGATCTTGGAAGACGCTGCTGCTGAGCCTGGCGGTGGTGCTGACTGTATCTCTGCTCGCGGCATGCGGCAAGAACGGCGAACAGTCCGCCGATGAGAAGCCAAAGGATACCAGCAAGGTGGTGGCTACTTATAAGGGCGGAGAAATTACGGAGAATGAATTCAACCGAGAGATCGGCATGATGAAGCTGCTGTATCCCAACTACGCGCAAATGCTGGACACGGCAGATGTCAGAGAAACCATTGTGAAGCAGGAAATCGCATATGAGTATCTGGCTGGGCAAGCTGAAGACGCTGCCAAGACAGCCGGTGCAAAAAGCGGACAGGAACAATTTGACCAGTTCAAGAGCTCGGTGGGGGCTGACCAATTTAAAACGATGCTGGATCAGCAAAAGCTGACGGAAAATGATGTGAAGAATTACTTGACCAACATCATGACCGTTACGGAAAATGAAAAGGCGAAAGTGACGGACGAGCAGTCGAAAGCCGAATTCGAGAAAAACAAGGATCAGTTTACAACGGCTACCGTCCGCCATGTCCTGATTAACTTTACAGATCCGAAAACCAATAAAGAACGGACCAAGGAAGCAACCCTGAAGCTGGCCAAGGATGTGGAAGCCAAGCTGAAGAACGGGGCGGACTTTGCCGAGATTGCGAAGAAATATTCGGAGGACCCGGGTTCTGCCTCGGAGGGCGGGCTGTATAAGGATACCCCTGTCGGTCAATGGGTTGATGCGTTTAAAGAGGCCGCCAAGACACAGCCGATCAATGAAATTGGCAATCCGGTCGAAACCGAGTACGGATATCATATCATTAAAGTGGAATCCCGTACGATAGCTGATTATGCGAAGCTGACAGCCGAGCAGAAAGACAGCCTGATGAGTTCCATTGTCTCCAACAATGTTACGAATTTCATGACGAAAGATCTGGATGCCCTGATTACCAAAATTGATCTTCCGGCTGTACCTGCCGCTGAGACGGGCAAGGATGGCACCAAAGAAGGCACAACTTCCCCGGAAGCGCCTGCAGCGGACAATAAAGGAGCAGCAGATACGGGTACGGATTCATCGACCGGACCGGCAGATCAGAAATCAGGCAACTCGGAAGGCAGCACCGGCACTGCAGACGGCAAATAAAATCAGGAACCAGGGAAAAGATGCTGAAATCAGCGTCTTTTTTTCTGTATTATAAAAATTGTATATTATCATATTTTATGGTTAATTATATTATCGAAGGAAAAATTTCTGCAAATATTATGTCCTATCCACTGCGCTGTCCCAGAATCTCCCCGGCTTATGAATAAGAAAATGGGAGGCGATGAATACTATGGTCAGAAATCACAACAATGGTCTTGAGCAACACGTCCTTTTCCTCCGTAGGAGGCCGGAACCATAATTCTCAGCGGCGTTTATGGTAAAATGATACTCGCCGTTTTACGGTATATGGATGAAGCGGATCCCTTCATTGACGCTGATATGCATAGGCCGGCTGGCGCTTTAACGGGCTTCAGAAAGGATGTTATGGCCGCAGAATCAGTAGTTTTAACAAATCTTCCAGAGAAAGTGGGGCAACTTGTGAAATGAAAGCTACTGGTATTGTTCGCCGCATTGACGATCTTGGTCGCGTGGTTATCCCTAAGGAAATTCGTCGTACATTACGAATCCGTGAGGGAGATCCGTTGGAGATTTTTGTGGACCGGGATGGCGAAGTCATCTTGAAGAAATATTCACCGATCGGAGAATTGGGCGACTTTGCGAAGGAGTATGCAGAATCTTTGTATGAGGGGACAGGCCATATAACGTTGATTTCTGACCGCGATACCTTCATTGCGGTGGCTGGGGGCTCCAAAAAGGATTATCTCGAAAAATCGATCGGTTCGATTATTGAGAGCTGCATGGATAACCGTAAAACGGTCCTGGAAACCAACAGCGGAAGTTATGAAATTACCAAAGATCATGCCGAAAAGATCTCATCCTTTGTCGCAGCGCCGATTATTTCGGGAGGAGACCCGATTGGTGCCGTTGTCCTCTTCAATAAGGATGATCAGGTAACCATGTCTGAAATGGAAACGAAAATGTCGGAAACCGCTGCAGCTTTCCTTGGAAAGCAGATGGAACAGTAAGAAGTAAAATCGCGCTCCCGGAGTGTCTGCAAGGTGCTAAAAGCACGCGGACGCACGGGAGTTTTGTTTGCCGCAGGGGAACGGGTATAGTAAGATAATCAATAATTATCGGACGGCTCGGTAGCAAAAGGATGCTTTTCGGGTTGGCACAATGGATGATGGGAATCGGGTGGTTATCATAAAAGACAGGGATACGGCGGGCAGACTGCTGAAGGGCGCATTGATTTTAAGCGCGGCGGCAGTTATTACGAAGCTGATCGGCACATTGCAGAAAATCCCGATGCAGAACATTGGGGGGGACGGTGTATTCGGGATATATAACACCGTTTACCCTTTTTATACCATACTTATTACCATTGCGGCAGCAGGCTTCCCCGCAGCGATCTCCAAATTTGTGGCAGAGTATGAGACGGCAGGGGACAGGGAGACAGGCCGACGGGTCATCAAGCTGTCCTCGCTGCTGCTTGGGTGCTTCGGCTTGCTAATCGGCCTGCTTACCTACACAGGAGCTCCGCTGTTGGGGAGACTCATTGACAATGCGCATGTTGTTCCGTCCATCCGGGCTGCTGCTGCCGCCTTCCTGTTTGTTCCCGTGATGTCGGCGCTGCGCGGGTATTTTCAGGGGCTGCAAGATATGGTGCCGACCGCCGTTTCCCAGGTGACAGAGCAAATGGTCAGGGTAGCGGTGATGATCGTGCTGCTGTTATTTATGGTCAGGCAGGGATGGGGGCCTGAATGGATTGCAGCGGGAGCCATTCTCGGCTCGGCGGCAGGAGGAGCGGCCGGTCTAGGCGTGATGCTGCTTTACTGGAAAGCACATATCAGGAGGCCTGGTCGATTAGCTGCGGATGTTCATCAGACGGCGGCTTCTGGAGGGGAACCTGCCGTAACGTTGGCAGAAAAGGCTGCCGCACGGGTAGAAATTACGGTCGGTTTAGCCGAATCCGAATACGGGGAACGTTCACGCCCGGCGGGCAACCGGGAGCTCACCGCTGCACTGTTTCGTTATGCGCTCCCGGTATGCCTTGGCGCTCTGGCGGTGCCCTTGATCAATCTGGTCGATTCCTTTACCGTTCCCCGCCTTTTAAAACGGGAAGGCTTGGATGAGGCTGGGGTTATGGTCTTGTTCGGCGTATACAACCGTGGTCTGCCGCTCGTGCAGCTGGTCATGATGTTTGCAACCACGCTGTCGGCGCTCTTTATTCCTTCGCTGGCAGAAGCGAAGCTCAGAGGGGAACACGAACTGATCCGGAAGCAATGTGAGCTGTCGCTGCGCTGGTTCTGGCTGCTCGGGCTGGCGTCTGCGGCTGGGCTTGCCGTACTGGCCGAGCCCATTAATATTATGCTTTACACCGACAACAGCGGCAGTATGGTGATGAGCTGGATGGCGCTGACCGCAGCCGGTGGCTCAGTCAGCATTATCTCAGCGGCGCTCCTGCAGGGGCTGGGCGCCGTGCGCGCACCGGCGGCGCACATGCTTGCCGCCGCGGCGGCGAAGGCGGCGCTCAACTGGCTGCTCGTGCCCTCGCTTGGCACGACCGGCGCCGCCATCGCGGGCGCCGCCGCCTACCTGCTGGCGGCTGCGCTCAATATCGCGCTGCTCGCCCGCCTGGCGGGGCTGCGCCTGACCTGGAGCGCCGCCGTGCTGAAGCCGGCGCTCGCCCTCGCCGCCATGGCTGTGGCGGCGGCGGGCACGGCCTGGGGCGCCGGCGCTGTGCTCGGCGCCCTGGGGGCCGCGGACGGCGGGCGTACATCCGCGGCGGCGGCCAGCCTGCTCGGCGTGCTCGCAGGCGCCGCCGTGTTCATGCTCGCCGCCGTATGGCTGCGGCTGCTCACAGAGGCGGAACTGGCCGCCCTGCCGAAGCTCGGGCCGCCGCTGGTGCAGCTGCTGCGCAAAGTGCGGCTGTTGGGCTAATGGACTGCCGAAGCAGCGCCGGATTCGTGTAAATAGTTCCGATATGTTATAGTAGAGCCGATGATCAGGCGGCAGATTACATGCCGCGAAACGGAGGGTTTAGGATGAGCGCATCCCTGACAGTGGTCGGTCTCGGTTCGGGAGATCTGGACCAGCTTACAGTCGGTATTTTAAATAAACTGCGGAAGGCGGATACGCTGTATTTGCGCACAAAGCAGCACCCGGTACTGGCTGCTCTTGAGGAGTACGGCGTGCAGGCTGAATCCTTTGATGAAATCTACGAGGCCAAGGATTCCTTTCCGGAAGTGTATCAGGAGATTGCCGCCCGTCTGGTGGGTATGGCTGCGGCTGGACAACCGGAGCAGGAGATTGTCTATGCTGTGCCCGGACACCCGATGGTGGCTGAAGCTACCGTGGGGCTGCTCAAGCAGCAATGCGGTGAGCAAGGCATCTCTTTGAGCATCCTGGGCGGGGAAAGCTTTCTGGATGAGGCGTTCGTCAGGCTCGGCTTTGATCCCATTGAAGGCTTTCAGCTGCTGGATGCCGGTAACCTGAAGCCGGACTGGCTGCAGCCGCAGCTTCACACCCTGATCGGACAGGTCTATGACAGTTTTACTGCCTCGGACGTGAAGCTCTGCCTGATGGAGCGTTATCCCGATGATTACGAGGTCATTGTGGGCCACGCGCTGGGCGTAGCGGGAGAAGAAGCCATACATAAGGTGCCGCTGTACGAGCTGGATCGTGTTAAAGGCTACGGCAATCTCTCCCTGGTGTACGTACCACGGAGCTTGGACGAGCGGCTGCGCAGGCATTCGTTTGACCGTCTGCATGAGATTGTGGCGATTCTGCGCAGCCCCGAGGGCTGTCCGTGGGATCGTGAACAGACGCATCAGTCCATTCGTAAAAACTTGATCGAAGAGACCTACGAGGTGCTTGAAACGATTGATGATGACGATCCGGACCACATGAAGGAAGAGCTGGGCGATTTGCTCCTGCAAATCCTGCTCCATGCCCAGATGGAGGAGGAACTCGGCACATTCACGGTCTATGATATCCTGGCAGGATTGAATGACAAGCTTATTTTCCGGCATCCACATGTCTTTGGGGATCAGCAGGCGGGGGACGCGGAAGCTGCCCTGCAAAATTGGGAGCAAATGAAGGCGGAGGAGAAGCGGCTTAAGGGGATTGAGACTGCGCAGCAATCGGCGCTGGACGGTGTTCCGCGTGATCTGCCGGCGCTCATGAAGGCGTACAAGCTGCAGAAGAAAGCGGCCAAAACGGGCTTTGACTGGGACAGCATCGATGGGGTGTTTGACAAAATCCGTGAGGAGCTGGAAGAGCTGCAGGAGGCGGTACGGGAAGAGCAGTCCCCTGAGAATCAGGCTTTGGAGCTGGGAGATCTGCTGTTTGCGTCCGTCAATGCGGCCCGTTTCATCGGGGCTGATCCTGAAGAAGCGCTGACGATGACCAACCGCAAATTTGCGAAACGGTTCCGTTACATTGAAGACCGCCTGCGGGAGCAGGGGCGGGGGTTGCAGGACAGCACGGTTGATGAAATGGAGTTGTACTGGCAGGAGGCCAAGAAGGCTCTGGGGAACGGCTGAAAAAATATTTTCTCTATCACATGTTTGGGGATATTTGCAGCGGTCCATGCTGTAGATAAGAGAAATGGGCTGCTTTTACCCGCAAATTGCAAAAAAAGTATGGTGTTTAGCAGGATTTTCTTTGGCCAGCAAGAATACAAGATTAATGCTTTTGAAGCATGTCTCTTGTGCAAACCTTATTTTTTGAATTCTAGGAGGCTTTTAATTTATGAACAAGACAGATCTGATCAACAACATTTCCAGCAAGAGCGGTCTGAGCAAGCGCGACGTGGAGAACGTACTGAATGGCTTTATCGGTGAAATCACCGATGCTCTGGCTAGCGGAGACAAGGTTCAACTGATCGGCTTTGGCACTTTCGAAACACGCAAGCGCTCCAGCCGTACAGGACGTAACCCGCAAACAGGCAACACCATTGAAATTCCTGAATCCACAGTGCCTGCGTTCAAAGCTGGCAACAAGCTTAAAGAAGCCGTTAATTAATGCGTCTAGATAAATTTCTGAAAGTATCACGGCTGATTAAGCGGCGTACGGTGGCCAAGGATGTTTCCGGGCAGGGAAGAGTCGTAGTCAATGGCCGTGAAGCCAAACCTAGCAGTGCAGTTAAAGTGGGCGATGAGATTACCGTTCAGTTTGGTCAGAAGCTGGTAACGGTCCGGGTCGAGAAGCTTGCGGATACGACACGGAAAGATGAGTCTGCAGGCATGTATACCCTGATTAAGGAAGAGCCGATTCCCAAGGACAACGGCCTTGGGTGGTAGCCCTGCATCCTCAACCGATGACTCCAAGAAGGAGCATTTCTTCATTCCGGTGAAGGAATGCTTTTTTGCATAATTGGGCCGGCGTAATAAAACAGTTCTATTTTGTACCCTGCTTCATAAGCTATCTAACAGAAGGAGGGGTACATGCCATGACGGACTATGGGAAGCCGAAACAGCATGATCTGCGGATGCAAAATCGGAAACAGCTCGACCTTACCGGGGTTTTAAACGTAGAAAGCTTCGACAGTGAAGAGTTTCTGCTGCAAACCGAGCTCGGTCATCTGACGATCCGCGGACAGAACCTGCATATCAAAAATCTTAATCTGGAAGAGGGACTGCTCTCTATTGAAGGGTTGATCAGCTCTCTTGCTTATCTGGATCCCGGATCACAGACCAAAAACGGCAAAGGTCTTTTGGGCAAGCTGTTTAAATGAGCCCCCACAGCCAGTGGCTTACACTGATGTACATGCTGTTCTCCGGAGCGGCCATGGGGGCGGTGTTTGACAGTTACCGGGTGCTGTCTTACCGTTTGCGGTTAACCCGCTGGTCCATTCATCTCATTGATCTGCTGTACTGGGTGCTTTCGGCTGTGTTCATTTTCCGTATGCTGTATGCCAGCAATCACGGTGAATTGCGGTTTTATGTATTTTTGGGGCTGATTTTAGGAGCATTGCTCTATTTTTGGACTCTAAGTGCTATAGTACAGCTAATTGTGGTAAAGTTAATAGAGATTGTTCGCAAGCTTACAGCTATTGTTTATCATATATTCAGAGTTTTGGTTTTTCTGCCGCTGTTCGGGCTTTACCGATTCATTTTAGCCTGCATGGTTGGAATCGGAACGCTCCTATTATATTTGGGGAAAATGGTCCTCATTCTGCTAAGGCCCTTCGGCCGGTTGCTTCTGTGGATGTTAAGGCCGATTGCTTCCCGTTGGAAAACACCCGCCTGGTTTATCCGTGCAGGCAGGTTTGTCAAAGGAATTATAGATCGTTGGTTCGTTAGGAGGTAAATCATGCGCTACTCGTCTGCAAATCACTCATCGGTCTCTTCATCGTCTAATCCGCAAGTCGGCGGGCGGAGACGGGTCATGATTTGGCTGATTGTCGTGCTGCTGTTCTCAATCTGGGCGATTATCACTTTTTTCACTCAGGCCGTCAGCATGGCGGAACAGAATAAAGTGCTTGCCCAGAAGGAGAAGGAACGGCAAGCGGCTGATGCATCCCACAAGCAGCTTCAATATGAAGTCAACCGCCTGCAGGACCCTGAATACATCGGTGAGATGGCCCGCAGCAAATACGGTCTCTACCTGCCTGAAGAAACGCCTATTATCAGCGGTGATGAATAAGCGGAATAAGGCATTTGCTTAGTTGACCTTATTTGCGCCTTTCTGTATAATCAAATCACCACAGCGGGATTTTTTTGCGAAAAATCGGGTTGTATATTTTTAAGGGAGGATCATTTTATTCTATGGCAATTGAAGTGGGCACCAAGTTAGAGGGCAAAGTGACAGGCATCACGCATTTTGGAGCATTTGTGGATTTGTCTGGAGGTGTCACGGGTCTCGTTCACATCTCGGAAATCGCCGATAATTACGTTAAAGATGTTAACGACCACCTGAAGATCAATGATGTTGTTACGGTTAAGGTCATTAATGTCGACAAGGACGGCAAGATCGGTCTTTCGATTAAGCAGGCTGTAGACAAACCGGCTTCGGAGGCTCCGGCACCGAGAGGTCCACGGCCGGATCGTGGTGGAGATCGGTTTGGCAGCGGAGGTTCCAGTCAAGGACGTGGCGGGTTTAACCGTGATCGTGGAGGCAGACCATTTAAGCCTGCAGCAAGTAAACCTTCATTTGAGGATAAAATGTCACGCTTCCTGAAAGATAGTGAGGAACGCATTTCTTCACTGAAGAAGAATACGGAAGGCAAACGCGGCGGTAGAGGTGCCAAACGCGTCTAACCACTTAATGACCTTCTGTAGCTAGGTGTCCCGATGAATATATAGCGAAGAACCGCAGCGCCGAAAGGCGGCTGCGGTTTTTTTGTCGTGCTGGCAAAACCGTCCGACAACTTCCAACTCATTTCCAGTAAACATGGGGCCAATCGCTAGCATGAATAGTTTAAGAGAGTCAGAGGAAGGAGGCCACCGTTTTGTTTTGGCAAGGGCCCTGGAGCGATGAAATGCGGCGCTGGCAATGCTTCGCCATGCTTTCCTCCTTGTTTCGCGGACCCTGCTTTTTTGTCGGAATATTTTTATTTGCGGCTGCGGGGTTCTGACAAACTTTCCCGGAAAGGCAGGGTAAGATAGGAAGCATCAAATTGATGAATGGGGTGCCTGACAATGAGTAAGTGGAATGTCGTACAATTTCCTGGAACCAAATCGGACAAGCGTAAAGCCGGCCATCGCGCAAGCTGGCTGAACAGATTATCAGAACGCATACAATCCAATAAAGCGGTTCAGGCAGTGTACGCACAAAGATGGATTCTCATGTTCTCTGCAATGGGATTTCTTCTCGGCAGAGCCACCATTTTGAATGAACTGGCTCCTTTTGCCGCCGCTTATTTTGCCGTCATATCATTTTTACGCCGGGATCTAATGCTCCCTGTCGCGGCTTCCGTGCTGCTTGGCAGTTTATTTGCTCCTTATCCTGCTTTTTTTGTCATTGGAGGCGAGCTGCTGCTCTTTTTCCTGGTTCATCGGGGGCTCAATGTATATGGCAAGCTTGATCTGTCCTTTACTCCAATTATGGTTTTTATCTCCGTGTTTATGGTGAACTTGTTCCGTGTCGTGATAGGCCCGTCTTTTACCTGGTACTCTGTGATGATGATGACTACCGACGCTGTGCTAAGCTTTATGCTTACCCTGGTGTTCATTCAGGCGATTCCGCTGCTTACGCATTCGAAGCGGACAGGCCAGCTCAAGAATGAAGAGATTCTGTGTCTTATCATCCTGCTTGCCTCGATGATGACTGGAGCGGTAGGATGGAGCCTTCAGGGCCTGTCGGTGGATCATATTCTTTCCCGTTATTTGATTCTCGTTTTTGCGTTGGTAGGAGGAGCGCCGCTTGGGGCGTCTGTTGGTGTCATTACAGGGCTTATTCTGAGCCTTGCCGACATGGGTGCCGTAATGCAGATGAGTCTGCTCGGTTTTTCCGGGTTGCTGGCCGGTATGCTGCGCGACGGCCGCAAGCCTGCGGTGGCGCTGGGAATGCTGCTTGGCTCCTCCATACTCTCCATTTACATGGATGGCAGCGGGGATGTCATGCGCTCAACCTGGGAAAGCAGTGCCGCGATCCTTCTATTTCTGCTGACCCCCAAAAGCCTGTATCTTCGCATTGGAAGGTACATTCCCGGAACGCAGGAGCATGCCCGTTCCCAGCATGAATATGCGAAGCGAATCCGGGACCTTACAGCCGAACGTGTCAGTCAGTTCTCAGAGGTATTCCGACAGCTGGCGCGCAGCTTTCAGCAGGTATCAACCAGAGCGGGGGCCACCGGGGACGGGGAGATGGGGCATTTTATGAACGCGGTGGCCGAAAGCACCTGTGCCTCCTGCTTCAAGAGAGAGCAGTGCTGGGATAAAAAGTTTATGCAAACCTATCAATATATGACTGAAATGATGAGCTCCATCGAAGAGAAACCTGACATCCAACCGCAGGAAATACCTGCACATTGGAGCAGGACCTGTGCCAAGACGGATGCGGTGCTGAATGTCATGAAACAGCAGTACGGACTGCATCAGCATAATATACAGTGGAAGCGTCAGATATATGACAGCCGGCTGCTGGTTGCAGAACAGCTGTCGGGTGTCTCCCAGGTGATGGACGACCTGGCGAGGGAAATCAAACGGGAGAACCGCGCCATGCACCGGCAGGAGGACCAGATTCGTGAAGCGCTCGAGCAGCTCGGACTGTCCATTTGCGGTATTGAAATTGTCAGTCTTGATGCCGGGCAAGTAGAAATTGAGATTATTCACGCTTATACGAAGGGATATGATGAATGCCGAAAAATTATAGCACCTCTGCTTTCAGATATTTTGGATGAGCATATTACCGTTCTGCACGAAGCGCCCGCCCATTCAAAACAGGGGCTTACGACGGTAACGTTCGGCTCGGCCAAAACGTACGAAGTAAGTACGGGAGTATCTTATACTGCCAAAGAAGGGGATCTGCTGTCGGGGGACAGCTTCAGTACGGTTGAGCTTGGCAACGGTAGCTTTGCCGTATCGCTCAGCGATGGCATGGGCAACGGGGAGCGGGCCCGGCAGGAGAGCAGTGCTGCGCTGAATATATTGGAGCAACTGCTTCAGTCCGGAATGGATGAGCGGCTTGCGATCAAATCCGTCAATTCCGTGCTGATGCTGCGTTCGCCGGAAGAGATGTATGCCACCGTGGATATGGCCTTAATAGATCAGTATTCCGCGAAAACTACATTTATGAAAATAGGCTCTACTCCAAGCTTCATCAAGCGGGGGAAAGAGGTGATACCGATATCCGCCAGCAATCTTCCGATCGGCATTATTCAGGACATTGATGTTGATTTAATTACGGTTCAACTGCAGGCGGGAGATATTCTGATTATGATGACGGATGGCGTGTATGATGCCCCTGGTTATGCTGTAAATAAAGAGCTGTGGATGAAGCGGCTGATTCTGGAACTGGAGGATGATACCCCGCAGGAAATGGCCGATGCCTTGCTGGACAAGGTGCTTCGGGAGCAGCAGCATCAAGTACACGACGATATGACCGTGGTGGTCAGCCAGGTCCATCATTTCCTGCCGGAATGGTCAACCCTTCATATGCCTGGCCTGCAGCGAATGGAAAGACCACGGACAGTAAGCTGACCCACACCGTCATATTGTCCATTACCCGGGAAATGGTGATCAGCTGACGCATAAATAAAGAAATTCCCGTTTGAGATCGATTCAACCAGGCAATGATAGAGTCATAGAGGAAGAATCGAGTTCAAACGGGAGGCTGATCTGTATGAAACAGATGCTAATCATCACTGACGGATGTTCCAATGTCGGTCCGAGTCCGGTGACAGCGGCGGCTCAAGCCCTTCAGCAAGGCATTACGGTTAATGTGGCCGGTGTTATTGACTACGGTACGATCGGTGAATGGGGGAGCCGGGAGATTGAGGACATCGCCAAGGCAGGGGGCGGCTTCAGCCGCATTGTCGGTACACGCCAGCTTGCTCACACGATGCAGATGATGACACGGAAAACCGTGGTTCAGACCATTCAGCATGCGGTAAACAAAGAGTTAAAGAACATTCTTGGCAATGGAGGCGCGGGGACCATCGAGGAGCTGCCTCCTGATGACCGGGCGCGGGTGGTGGAAGTGGTTGATGAGCTGACGGAGACGAGTGAGCTGGACGTAGCGCTTGTCATTGATGCCAGTGCAAGCATGAAACCGAAGCTGCCTGCGGTTGAGGAGGCGATTCGGGATTTGATGCTCAGCCTGCAGGCCAGAACGGGACCTAGCCGTATCGCGGTTTTTCACTTTCCGGGCTCTCCGTATGGAGATGGCGCAGTTTGTGATGTGGAGTGGACGGACGATTTAGGGAAAATAAAATCCCTGTTCGGGCGCCTTCCGATGAGAGGGGCTACGCCAACAGGGCCTGCGATTTTGGAAGTGATTGATTATTTCCGATATGTTACACTAGAAAAAGAACAAAGATTGGCAGAAACTTACGGCAAAGGAGAAAGGATATCCGGTGACTACGTCGTCTGATCCTGGTCTGGCACCCGGCACAGTCATCTTGGGCAAATGGAAGCGGGGAAGCTATGTGATTCAGCGGATGCTGGGACGCGGAGCAAACGGAACCGTATACCTGGTAAGGGATGCCAGACAAGGCCGCCAGTATGCGCTTAAGCTGGGGAAAGATGCGCTTGATCTTCAGTCCGAAATCAATGTGCTGACTACACTGCAAAACCAGGGGAAGCAGGCTGCTCTTCAAACCAACGGAGTACCGTCCTATCTTTACGAGGTTGACGATTTCATATTGAAGGACAGGGATGTTCCTTTTTATGTAATGAAATATGTCAAAGGGGAGCCGTTGCATCTTTTCATCGCGCGACATGGCGCACAGTGGTATGGCGTGGCCGGCCTCGGCGTTCTGAACCGGCTGGCAGAGCTTCATGAGAGCGGCTGGGTGTTCGGGGATTTGAAGCCTCAGAATATCATGGTGGCTTCCTTCGCTGAAACCGAGCTGATTGATTACGGGGGAGTTACCAGAACAGGCAACAGTGTAAAGCAGTTTACGGAGTGGTACGACCGCGGGTACTGGAATGCGGGAGGCCGCAGCGCCGATCCGCAGTACGATCTTTTCTCCTTTGCCCTGCTTACGCTTCATATCCTTGAAGGGGATGCATTGAAGGCTGCGGCCGCCAAGCTGCCGCAGCTGCGCAGTATTTCGGAGCTGACGGGCATCATTGCCCGCAGCCGCGCCTTGCGGCCCTACGCGGGTTGGCTGAGCTCAGCCCTGCGCGGTGAGCATAAGAATACCAGGCGGGCTGCGCTGGCCTGGTCGCAGCTGGCCGGAGCCGGAGCCGGAGGACAGAAGGCGGCAGGGCGTAAAAATAAGCCGCACTGGCTTGGCTTCGCATTCGCAGCTTCTCTGGTGTTACTTGCTGGAGCAATCTGGATGGCGCTGCGCTGACAGCGCTGAATACATAACCGATTGGCAGAAATGAGGATTTAGGAATGGAAGGACGATCGTGGCATAGCATCATTGAACATGTGCTGAATACCTCAGCAGAGCATATGATGTGGGCTCCTGGGGACAGCATTGTAGTCGCAGTTTCCGGCGGTCCGGATTCTGTGGCTCTTTTGCATGCCATGGAGGAAATCTCGCGGCTGCATATGCCGCTGCGCCTGATTTGCGCGCATGTCCATCATGGCTTCAGACCGGAGGAATCCGATAGGGAGGCGGAACTGGTCCGGGACTTGGCGGACGGGCTGAACATCCCGTTCGAATTGGCGCAGGTGGATGTTCCCCGGTATATGAGGGACACCGGCAAAGGGCCGCAGGAGGCGGCACGTGAGCTGAGATACCGTTTTTTGCACGAGATCGCGGTGCGCTACGGGGCGAACAGTATTGCTCTTGCACATCATGCGGATGACCAGGCGGAAACTGTCATCCTGCATCTGTTGCGGGGAAGCGGGCCGGGGGGGCTGTCCGGAATGCGTTTTGTACGCCGCGAAAAAAAGGTGCAACTCATCCGGCCAATGCTTCGTATGTACAAGACGGATTTGATCCGGGCCTGTGAGGAGAAGCGATTCCCCTATGTCATCGACAGCAGCAACGAGCAGCGAAAATACAGGCGCAATGCCATTCGTTTGGATGTGCTGCCTTTTTTGGGGCAATATAATGAGCAGTTGGTGCCTTCCCTGAACCGTCTGGCTGAAATCATGAGTGCCGAGGACGAACATATGGATACTGAAGCTTACCGGGCCTATGAAGCGCTTGTTCACAAAGAGGGAGGCCGTTCAGCGATTAAGGTGCCCGCATTCCGGGATTTAACCGTCGCTTTACAACGGAGGTTGATTAAACTAATATTAAACTACCTGCCTTCGGACAGTGAAAATGTGGATTTTCACAAAATTGAAGCGGTGAGGCAAGGGATGATCCAAAATCATCCGACGACATGGAGCCTTGATTTGGGTGGCACGACCGTAGCGGCAAGGGAATATGATACGGCGAGTTTTTTTACCCGTGACAGGAAGCAGATCATGGCAGCTTTGGCTGTATTTCATCATGAAATCCATGGTTCTCAGGACAGCGGCTTTATCCGGCTTCCCGAGGCCAGAGGTGTGATTTCCTGGGTAAGGCTTACAGATTCGTCTGAATTCCGCATTCCCGCAGGTCCTTACGAGGCCATGCTGGATGAAGCATCTCTGACCTTTCCGCTGACTATACGAACGCGCACACCGGGGGACACGATGCAATTGATGGGATTAAACGGCAGGAAAAAGGTGAAAGATATTTTTATCGACGACAAGATACCTCCTTCCCTGCGGCCGTTTATTCCTTTGGTATGTGACGGTTCCGGACCTGTATTGTGGATTCCGGGTGTCCGGCGCTCGTCTCATGCCGCCGTGCAAGCAAATACATCTTCGGTTATTTATATGTCTTGGCAACCCGAAGGTGGGACGGTGACCGGTGATTGAGCGGTTGCGGATTTCATAAGTATACATTTAGGAGGTTCACTCAGTTGCACAATGATATTCAGGAAATTTTAATCAGCGAGGAAGAAATACAAAATAAAATCAGGGAGCTGGGCGCCGAGCTCAGCAAACGGTATGAGGGCAGGAACCCTCTGGTCATTTGCGTGCTTAAAGGCGCGTTTATATTTATGGCTGATTTGGTTAAAACCATTACTGTCCCCCTTGAACTTGATTTTATGGCTGTTTCCAGCTACGGGGATTCGACCAAATCATCAGGCGTCGTCAAGATCATCAAGGACCTGGATCAATCCGTTGAAGGACGCGATGTCCTGATTGTTGAAGACATTATCGACAGCGGGCTGACACTCAGCCACTTGATCGAGCTGCTGAAGAACCGCAATGCCAGTTCGGTGACGGTGGTCACATTGTTTGATAAACCGGCCCGCCGCACAGTCAATTTGGAGGCTGACTTTACCGGCTTCACCCTTCCGGATGCGTTTGTGGTCGGCTACGGGCTGGACTACAGCGAGCGTTACCGCAACCTGCCCTTTATTGGAATTTTGAAGCCGGAGATCTATACCAACTAACCCGGCCTGAGGTCCTAGGACCGGCAGGGGAGTGTTTGTTGAGAAGCCCTGACAGGCTATGGTAAAATAACTTGAGCGTCTTGAGAGGAGGTAGGGGATGAATCGGTTCATCCGGAATTCTGGTTTTTATTTGATTCTTTTTTTAGTCGTGGTGGGCATCGTACATTTTGTCAGCAATGGTAACGAAGCTGCCGATCTCCCTAGATATGATGAACTGCGGCAAGAAATAAAAGACAACAACGTCAAAAGTGTCACAGTTCAATTTGACGGTAATGCCTATCTCGTAACCGGTACGTATAAACAAAAGCCGGCTGATGCTACTTCCGAGAACTTTTCGGTGTATATTCCTCCTACCGAAGCGGCGGTCAACGAACTTATTGGTTTGAGTGATCAAAACGACTTTAGTTTTGTGATGAAGCCGATGGAAGGACAGAGTATCTGGCTGACCTTTTTGACATCTATCATTCCGCTTATCATTATGTTCCTTCTCTTCTTTTTCCTGTTTAACCAGGCCCAGGGCGGCGGCGGCAAGGTCATGAATTTCGGCAAGAGCCGTGCCCGTCTGTACAACGAAGAGAAGAAAAAGATAACGTTCGAGGATGTTGCCGGAGCAGACGAAGAGAAGCAGGAACTTGTCGAAGTGGTGGAGTTTCTGAAGGATCCGCGCAAATTCGCAGCGGTGGGCGCACGTATTCCGAAAGGTGTCCTGCTTGTAGGCCCACCGGGTACCGGTAAAACGCTCCTTGCCAGAGCTGTTGCCGGCGAAGCGGGCGTGCCGTTCTTCAGTATTTCAGGCTCTGACTTTGTTGAGATGTTTGTCGGTGTCGGTGCTTCACGTGTGCGTGACCTGTTTGAGAACGCCAAGAAGAACGCGCCTTGTATCATATTCATTGACGAGATTGACGCTGTCGGACGCCAGCGGGGCGCAGGCCTTGGCGGCGGCCATGATGAACGCGAACAGACGTTGAACCAGTTGCTTGTGGAAATGGATGGATTCGGAGCGAACGAGGGCATCATCATCGTTGCTGCGACCAACCGCCCTGACATCCTGGACCCTGCCCTGCTGCGTCCGGGACGTTTTGACCGTCAAATTACCGTCGACCGTCCGGATGTTAAAGGACGCGAAGCGGTACTGAAGGTTCATGCGCGCAACAAGCCGCTGACCAAGGACGTCAAGCTGGACGTCATTGCGAAGCGAACTACAGGCTTTACAGGAGCAGATTTGGAGAATCTGCTTAACGAGGCCGCGCTGCTTGCAGCACGCCGCAACCGCAAGGATATCTCCATGATCGAAGTGGATGAAGCCATTGACCGTGTTATCGTCGGTACCGAAAAACGCAGCCGTGTCATCAGCGATCGCGAGAAGCGGATTGTCGCATACCACGAAGCGGGCCACACCATTGTCGGTTATTTCCTTGAGCATGCGGATATGGTGCATAAAGTGACGATTATTCCGCGCGGACGTGCAGGCGGATATGTGATCATGCTTCCGAAGGAAGACCGCATGCTGACTACGAAGCAGGAGTTGCTGGATAAGGTTACCGGCCTCCTTGGTGGTCGTGTATCGGAAGAACTGTTCATCGGTGAAATCGGAACAGGCGCCTACAGCGACTTCCAGCAGGCAACCGGCATTGTCCGCAGCATGATTGTGGAATACGGTATGAGTGAGAAGCTTGGTCCGATGCAGTTCGGTACATCCCAAGGCCAGGTATTCCTGGGCCGCGATATCGGCCATGAACAGAACTACAGTGATCAGATCGCTTACCAGATCGATCAGGAAATGAACCGTTTCATTACGGAATCTTATGAACGCGCCAAAGAATTGCTGACCAAGCATTCCAAAGAGGTTCATTTGATTGCCCAAACCTTGCTTGAGCAAGAAACATTGGAGCTGGATCAAATCAAGCAGCTGATTGAAACGGGTTCCCTGGACGGAAATGGAGGCGAGGGTGGAAAGCCTGAAAGCGGGCAGCCAACCATCGACAGCATCGGAGATGTCCGCATACGAATTCAAGGCCAGGATGAGAAGGCAGGCGGAAATGCGAACGGCATTCCGAATGATCTGCCTAACCGTCAAAATCCTGACAATCAAGGTAATTCGGGCGGCGGAACACCACCAACCAACGCATAAACCAGGCTCTCTGGGTGCAGAGGAGTCCCAAAAGGTCCATTGACCTGGGACTCCTTTTTTGCGGTTTATGAACGCACTGAAGAAATTGACAGACTGCGTAACGTTGTGTACATTTGAAGGATGTTTAGGTTTACTGTTGTTAGAACGGGAAGAAAGAAGGGTGATCCCTATTGATTCTTGTAGTTGATGTAGGAAATACCAATATCGTACTAGGTGTATACCGCGGCCGCGAGCTGCTTCAACATTACCGGATCAGTACGTCCAGACAGGCAACGGAGGACGAGTATGGTGTGCTGATCTATAATTTGTTTCACATGAAAGGCATCTCCGTCAATCAGATCGAAGGAGTTATTATTTCTTCCGTCGTGCCTCCCCTGGTAAGGGTGCTGGAGCAAATGTGTGCAAAATACATTGGGAAAAAACCGATTCTGGTGGGTCCCGGCATTAAGACAGGCTTGAATCTTAAGTATGAAAATCCGCGCGAGGTAGGCGCTGACCGGATTGTAAACGCCGTGGCGGCGGTGGATCAATTTAAGGGACCGCTGGTGGTTGTTGATTTCGGTACGGCCACAACCTTTGATTGCATTGATGGCCAGAGCAATTATCTGGGCGGTGTCATTGTGCCCGGGATCGGGATTTCTACCGAGGCGCTGTATCAGCGGGCCTCCAAGTTGCCGCGTATTGAGCTGGAGAAGCCGAAGAAGGTGATCGGCCGCAATACCGTACATGCGATGCAGGCCGGGATTATTTTCGGTTATGCCGGGCAGGTGGACGGAATTGTAGAGCGGATCAGACAGGAGATGGGGGGTGGGCTGAAGGTCATCGCGACCGGCGGGCTGGCAGAACTGATCGCCGGGGAAACGAAGTCCATACAGGAGGTTTGTCCGCTGCTGACCCTGGAAGGACTGCGAATTATCTACGAACGGAATCAGGATTAGTGTGCATGAAGGAAAGTTTGCTGCCGCTCAAACCTGCCGGCCTGTGCCCGGTTTGGATTGGCGGCGTTTTTCGTCTATAATTGGAAAAAGAATAACAATACGTAAAAGCCGGAATGGCTTTTCACATAAAAAGGAGCTGTAACACATAATGGAGAAACTACAGGACCGGTTGATCCGGGGAACGGCGATGGAAGGCCGAGTCAGAGCTTTTGCCATCCGCACGACAGAACTTGTGGAAGAGCTGCGCCGCAGACACGACACCTACCCTACAACGACTGCCGCGCTGGGCCGGACGGTTACGGCGGCTGCCATGATGGGAGCCATGCTGAAAGGTGAAGAGAAGCTGACAGTGCAGGTCAAAGGCGATGGCCCCATCGGTCAGATCGTGGCAGATGCGAATGCCAAAGGGGAGGTCCGCGGATACGTGGCAGAACCTCATGTACATCTGCCCAGCAACAGTGTGGGCAAGCTGGACGTAGCAGGCGCTGTAGGTACAAGTGGCTTCATCCACATCACAAAGGATTTGGGGCTGAAGGAGCCTTATAGGGGCAGCATTCCTATCATTTCGGGCGAGCTGGGGGAAGATTTCACCTATTATTTTGCAAAATCGGAACAAACGCCGTCTGCCGTAGGTTTGGGCGTCCTGGTTGATACCGACAATTCCGTGATTGTTGCGGGCGGATTTATCATTCAACTGCTGCCAGGGCTGAACGATGATGAGATTACGGCGATTGAGAACGCTGTAGGCGCTCTTCCGCCGGTAACCTCTTTGCTCGACCAGGGCTTGGATCTGGAAGAAATGCTGCGCTGGATGCTGCCTGATGTTCAGATTATGGACAGCATGGATATTCGTTTTCAGTGCCAGTGCTCTGAAGAGCGGGTAGAGAAGACGCTGATCAGCCTGGGACAGCATGAACTTGAACAACTGATTGCTGAAGATGGACAGGCAGAGGTCGTTTGCCATTTTTGCAATGAGGCTTACCGTTTCGATAAAGATCATTTGCAGCGGCTTTTGGATCAAGTTAAAGCGTAAAGAAGTACAATAACTCGGGGAAGAGTGAGCGATTGGGATGACAAGACAGGAGAAGGGATTATTGGCGGCTGTCGTTGTCTTGACCATCAGCGTTCTGGTGTTGGGCGGTTTAATAGGTTACAAAGGACTGCAGCCCGACCGGGATAACGGCGAGACTGATGCGGATCTCAAGGATGAGGGGTCGCATGCTGCTGCCATCATCGGTGACGACACGATATCTGAACAGGAATGGGCAGAAGAGTTAAAAAAGAGATATGGGAAAAATATGCTTCTGGAATTGCTAAACCGCAAAGCGATCGCTCTGGAAGCCAAATCGCAAGGCATTCGGGTTACACAGAAAGAAATTCAGGAAAGATTGGAAAAGCAGATGAAAGGATACGTGTCGGAAGAAGCCTATTATGAAGAAATGCAAAACCAGTTCGGCCTTTCCCGGGACGATTTAACCCTTGAAGCGATGTACAGGATCAGTCTGGAGAAGATTGCGACTCTGGGAATTCATATTGATGAACGGCAGGTGGATAGCTATATCCGGGAACATCCGGATGAATACAGCTCTCGCAAGCAAATGGATCTGGCCTGGATCACGGTGGACAAGCAGGATGAGGCGGAAGAAATATTGGACCGTCTTGATAAAGGCGAGGATTTCGCGAAGCTCGCGCGTTCTTACTCTACAGATCAATTCTCCAGGGATAACGGCGGCTCTTTGGGCTGGACAGACGAAGATGATCCCTTTCTCCCTGTGACCGTCATGGAAACAGCCAGAAGCTTAAATGCCGGCGAAAGCGCCGGGCCGCTGCAGGTGCCTGATGGATATGCCATCGTGTATGTCCAGGATCTACGAACAGAGGACTCCGAACCTCCGCAGGAAATCCGTCAGGAGGTCCGGCAGGAGCTCGCTTTGCAGCAGGCGGGGCCGCTTGAGGAGCTGGAAAAGAACCTCCGTTCAAAGTATGGCGCACGGATCACGGCTGATTTCCCGTCTTCTTGATGAACGCAAGCTGTGCCGGTCTCATCCCGGTCAGCAGTATGTTTTTTCAAGAAGCATGGTTGACAAATCCGGGTGGGATTGATATGATTACTAGTAAAACCTACCTTTTTACTCGGAAATCAGAAGTGAAAATATAGCCATCTGCCAAGGAGGTACTTAGTATGCCTAAAGTCGTCAATAACGTTACAGAACTTATCGGAGGAACACCGCTTGTCCGTCTGAACCGCATCGTGCCGGAAGACAGTGCGGAAATCTATGTAAAACTGGAATATCAGAATCCTGGATCCAGTGTAAAGGACCGCATCGCTCTCAGCATGGTTGATGAAGCGGAGAAGGAAGGTCTTCTTAAACCGGGCGGAACGATTATTGAGGCAACCAGCGGCAATACGGGCATCGGTCTGGCGATGGTAGCGGCAGCCAGAGGTTACAAAGCCATTATTGTTATGCCTGAAACGATGAGCCTGGAGCGCCGCAATCTGCTGCGTGCTTACGGAGCGGAGCTTGTGCTGACACCAGGGTCTGAAGGCATGAACGGTGCGGTTAAGAAAGCGGAGGAGATTCTGAAGGAGAACCCGGATTACTTCGCCGCAGAGCAGTTCAAGAATAAAGCGAACGTCAAGATTCATCGGGAAACTACAGGCCCTGAGATCGTGGAAGCCATTCAATCCATCGGCGGAACGCTGGATGCCTTTGTAGCAGGTATCGGTACAGGCGGTACGATCAGCGGTGCCGGGGAAGTATTGAAGCAGGAATTTCCTAATGTTAAAATTGTAGCGGTTGAGCCGGCAGCTTCCCCGATTCTGGCGGGCGGCAAACCGGGCCCTCATAAAATCCAGGGTATCGGAGCGAACTTTATCCCTGAAATTTTAAATCAGGATATCTATAATGAAATCATTCATGTCGAGAATGAGGAGGCCTTTGAAACGGCCCGCAAGCTTGCCAAGGAAGAAGGCATTCTGTCCGGCATCTCCTCGGGAGCAGCTATTTTCGCAGGCTTGAAGTTGGCTAAACAATTGGGCAAAGGCAAGCGTGTTGTTGTCATTGTTCCAAGTAACGGCGAACGTTATCTCAGCACTCCTCTATACAATTTTGAAGCATAATCAGCAAATGCTAATGAAATCCCTCACTCCTGCAGGGCAGGGGCGGGGGATTTTTTTAGATATTCAAAAGCGGGACATACCATATTACAAGAAGCAATGCAGAATAGGGGATTTATCTGAATGACAAAAAAGATGACCATACCTATCACCGACTGGCAGGCATGGCAGCAGGAAGGCTGGACCATGCTGCCGTTGATTATGGAAACCGATTGGCAGGAAGGGCTACCTGCGGAATGGATGAAGGCGTGGCAGGCGGCTTCTTCCTATTCTTTTGTGCTGGAGAGCGGGAAAGAGGGGCGTTATACCTATTTAGGGTTGAGACCTGCGGCGGTTCTGACCGGCAAGGACGAGGAAGCGAAGTGGATTGAGTTGGACGACGGAAAGGAAGGCAGGCTGACAGGCCAGCCTCTGCATGTCCTGGGGACATGGACGTCCCCCTTCAAAACGCCCCGTCTGGAGCGTCTTCCGTTTTTCCATGGCGGTTTCGCGGGCTTTCTCGCCTATGACGTAGCCCGTTCCCTGGAGCGTCTCCCTGTATCGGCCGCTGATGATACCGGCTTACCGGATTATGTGTGGATGCGGATGGATGAGGTATGGATCTATGATCACCAGGAGCGGAAGCTTTACTGTGCC
Source organism: Paenibacillus enshidis (assembly GCF_042136365.1). Lineage (NCBI taxonomy): Bacteria > Bacillati > Bacillota > Bacilli > Caryophanales > Paenibacillaceae > Paenibacillus > Paenibacillus enshidis. Next base: position 49,598 of record NZ_JBHHMI010000023.1, read on the forward strand.
GTTCATATCCAGGTTCCGCCCGCCGCACAGGAAGCCCGGCTGCCGGAGCTGTATCATGAAGCGGAGCAACGAACGGAACGGATGTTGGACTTATGGAAGGAGCTGTTCAGGAGCGAGAGCGGGAAGCTGCGCAGAGATACCCGTCTTCTGCGGATTAGCGAAGACACGGACGCCGGCGGCCATGGCAGGCTGGAGGATTGGGAAGCGGCCTTTCCGCAGGACAAATTCGAACAGGCGGTACAACACATTCGGGAGTATATCGGTCAGGGCGATGTGTTTCAGGTGAATCTGTCGCTCCGCCAGCAGCGCAGGCTGACAGCCGCGCCTGAAGACATCTATGAGTGGTTGCGTCTGTTGAATCCGTCTCCTTATATGGGAATGCTGCGGACCCCCGAGTTCACCTTGGCCAGCGGCTCGCCCGAGCTGCTTGTAAAGCTGGACGGAGGCAGGGTAGCTGCCAGACCGATTGCGGGAACAAGGCGGCGCGGGCGAACGGCTGCCGAGGATGCGGCGATGGCAGAAGAGCTGTTGAGCAGCGAGAAGGAGCGGGCCGAGCATATTATGCTTGTGGATCTGGAGCGCAATGATATCGGGCGGATCGCCGAGTATGGCACTGTTCACGTTCCCGAGCTGATGACCATCGAATACTATTCGCATGTTATGCATCTCGTTTCACAGGTGGAAGGCCGGCTGGCCAAGGGACGAAATGCTCTCGATGTCGTTGCGGCCATGTTCCCCGGCGGAACGATTACAGGAGCTCCCAAGGTCCGCACGATGGAAATTATCGAGGAGTTGGAGCCGGTCCGCCGTGGCCCCTATACCGGATCGATCGGGTGGATTGACTATAACGGCGATATGGAATTAAATATTATTATTAGAACGCTCGCCGTCAAGGACGGCATGTCATATATACAAGCCGGCGCCGGCATTGTCATCGATTCTGATCCATACCGGGAGTACAGGGAATCGCGCAATAAAGCCAAAGCTGTCATGAAGGCTGTGCAGTACAGTGAAGAAGAATCCGCTTTAAGCAAGCGACATGAACAGGGAGATGACGGAACATGATATTGGTGATCGACAATTATGATTCCTTTACGTATAACCTGGTGCAGTATCTGGGTGAACTGGGCGAGGAAGTTACCGTCAAGCGCAATGATGAAATTGATCTGCAGGGAATTGAGGATATGGCTCCGGATCATATCTTGCTCTCCCCGGGGCCATGTACGCCCAATGAGGCAGGAATTACGCTGGATGTCATCTCGCATTTTAAGGGCAAAATCCCGATCTTCGGTGTTTGTCTTGGACATCAGGCCGTCGGACAGGCATTCGGCGGCAATGTCATCCGGGCGGAACGGCTGATGCATGGCAAGACATCACCGATTTTGCATAAAGGCAGTTCGGTCTTCGAAGGGCTTCCGTCTCCGTTTACCGCCACCCGCTACCATTCACTTCTGGTGGAGAGAAGCAGTCTTCCGGATTGCCTGGAGATCACTGCCGAAACGGCGGAAGGCGAAATTATGGGCTTGCGGCATAAAAAATTTGATGTGGAAGGCGTGCAGTTCCATCCGGAGTCTATCATTACAGATCACGGCCATCAAATTCTGCGCAATTTCTTGAAGCGCAAAGTGGGCGCCTGAATGAAATATATCGGAATGAACGGCGTTTTGACCGAAGCCGCCGCTGCCGTGGTTCACGTAAGTGATCACGGCTTTTTGTACGGCATGGGCCTGTTCGAGACCTTTCGTACGTACAACGGTCTGCCATTTCTGCTCGACCGGCATTTGCGCAGAATGTCCGAGGGCTGCAGAATGCTTGGCATTTCATTTGAAGCCGATGAAAAAGAACTGGCAGATCTGATCAGCCGCCTAATGAAAGCCAACGGGTTAGTGGATGCCTATATAAGGTATACGGTTTCGGCGGGAGAAGAGGCGTTTGGCCTGCCCGCCGGAGGCTATAGCCGCCCGAATCACGTTCTGTTTGCCCGGGCATTACCGCCGCTTTCGCCGGACCCATGTAAGCGCAGCAAAGCGCTGTACCTGCTTCATACCCGCCGCAGCACTCCGGAGAGCGGAGTGCGCTTGAAATCACTGCATTATATGAACAATATTATGGCCAAACGTGAGCTGGCCGGATATGAGGGAGCTCCTCCCCTTCCGGCGGAGGGTCTGATGCTGACGGCTGATGGTTTTTTATGCGAAGGTATTGTAAGCAACGTCTTTTTTGTCAAGGATGGAGTATTGCATACACCGGAGCTGTCGACAGGAGCACTGGGCGGCATCACCCGCGAATTCGTTCTTGAACTGGCGCGCAGCAGTGGAATACATGCCTTGGAGGGATTGTACGTCTGGAATGATCTCTTAGAAGCGGATGAAGTATTTTTGACAGGCTCGGTTCAGGAGATCACACCTGTGACGAGGCTGGTTGAACCGTACGGGGAGGTCCGGCATGTCGGAAGCGGGGAATATGGTCCGGTTACAGGTCGTCTTCTCAAGACCTATCATCAGAAAGCAGGGGTTAAAGTATGAATCCAATGATCTACAAGCGCAACTACGTGTGTGGGGATATTCCGCTCTCCTTGGGTGACTCGACGCTAATTATGGGCATTCTCAATGTAACGCCAGACTCTTTTTCCGACGGAGGGCGGCACAATACGGTAGAACAGGCGGTTCGGCATGCCCTGCAACTGATGGAGGACGGAGCTGATCTGGTCGATATTGGAGGGGAATCGACCCGCCCGGGGCATGAACCGGTCAGTCTGGATGAGGAGCTGTCGCGCGTGATCCCCGTCGTGGAGGCACTGCGCCGTGAGGCGCCGCATATTCCGCTGTCCATTGATACCTACAAGGCGGAAGTGGCCCGCCGATCGCTCGAAGCAGGGGCCCATATCATTAATGATGTATGGGGCTTCAAGGCTGATCCCGATATGGCGGGAGTGGCGGCTGCCTATGGTTGTCCGGTCATTTTGATGCACAACCGCACCAACCGTGATTACACGGATTTAATGGCAGACATACAGTCCGATCTGCTGGAGAGCGTTCGAATCGCTGAAGAAGCCGGCGTAAGGCCGGAACAGATCATGTTGGATCCGGGCATCGGCTTTGCCAAAGATTTTAATGAGAATCTGCAGACAATGGCCTCTCTGCACAAGCTGGCCGGACTGGGGTACCCACTGCTGCTGGGGACATCCCGCAAAAAATTTATCCGTACCGTACTGGATCTCCCGGTTGATGACGTTGTAGAAGGAACAGCCGCTACGGTTGCCTTCGGCATTGCCCAGGGCTGCCAGATCGTCCGGGTACATGATGTCCGTCTGATCCGGCGCACGGTACAAATGTGTGATGCCATGCTGTATGCATCTCCCGACCTGCAGAGAAGATAGACATAGAAAAATATGTATGAATAAAAGATCAGTCGTGCAAAATAATCGAACCTTTAAAAGGCGGAGGCGTGTTATGGATAAAATCATACTCCAAGGCATGGAATATTACGGGTATCACGGGGTGTTCCCCGAAGAGCGCAAACTGGGCCAGCGGTTTTATATCGATTTGGAGTTAAACCTGGATTTGCGGGAAGCCGGTGAACACGACAATTTGGACAAAACTGTGAACTATGCGGAAGTGCATGAGCTGGTCAAGGGAATCGTGGAAAAGCAATCGTTCCAATTAATTGAAGCTTTAGGAGAGCATATTGCATCTTCCCTACTGGACACTTATACTAGTGTCAATGCACTGACAGTTAAAGTCACGAAGCCGCATCCGCCTTTTGATATTCACTTCAAGGGTGTCACTGTGGAGCTCCATCGGACAAGAAAGTGAAGGTGGACGATATGAACGCTCATACGACCTCTGAGCCATCAGAGGCTTATATTGCTTTAGGGGCTAATTTGGGAGACCGGGAGCAAACCCTGCTCGATGCGATTGGGCGTCTGGATGCTCATCCGGATATTCAGGTACAGCGCTGCTCTGATCTCTATGAAACGGAACCGGTGGGATATGTGGATCAGCCTTCTTTTATAAATATGGCTATTGCTGTAAGAACCACATTAAGCCCGCTGGAACTGCTTCGTTACATGCTGTTTATTGAGCAGGAGCTTGGCCGTGTACGGAGTGTACGCTGGGGTCCCCGGACGATTGACCTGGATTTGCTGTTTATGGAGGGGGTTACGCTTCAGACCTCTGAGCTGGTGTTGCCCCATCCCAGAATGGAGGAGCGGGCTTTTGTCCTGATCCCTTTAGCTGATATTTTGATGGAAAACGATCTGTCTGGTTTCACAGATATCGTACAGTCAGCGATGAGAAAACTGGATGGAAAGGACGGCATACAGCGTTGGAAAACTTGCAGCTGGCGCACCGCCTTCGCGCCTTCCGGAAACTGAAGGGCTTGACCCAGCAGGAGCTGGCCCACAAGACAGGCATTTCCCTCGCAGTGCTGGGATCCATAGAGCGAGGCAACCGGGTGGCCGGTCAAGATACATTATACACAATTGCACAAGCTCTGGGAGTGACCACTCAAGAGCTTCAACCTCAAACGGATCATGTAAAAAGGAGTGAATATTGAATCATGCTGAAAATCGGCGATATTGAAATGAAAAACCAGGTTGTGCTTGCGCCGATGGCCGGTGTATGCAACCCGGCTTTCCGCCTGATTGCCAAGGAATTCGGAACCGGTCTTGTCTGCGCTGAAATGGTCAGCGACAAGGCCATCGTTCATGGCAATAAGCGCACTCGTGAGATGCTGTTCGTGGATGAGCGGGAAAAGCCGCTCAGCCTGCAAATTTTCGGCGGTGACCGGGAATCGCTTGTGGAAGCTGCCAAAGTGGTCGATCAGGAGACCAATGCCGATATTATCGATATTAATATGGGCTGCCCTGTTCCCAAAGTCACCAAATGTGATGCTGGCGCACGCTGGCTTCTGGAGCCGAATAAAATTTACGAAATGGTGTCTGCTGTAGTGGATGCCGTAAATAAACCGGTCACCGTCAAAATGCGGATCGGCTGGGATAGCGAGCATATTTATGTGGTTGAAAACGCCAAAGCGGTGGAGCGTGCGGGCGGCAAGGCTGTCAGCGTTCATGGGCGCACCCGTGAGCAGCTTTATACTGGTCATGCGGATTGGAGCTACATCAAGCAGGTGAAGGAATCGGTTTCCATTCCGGTCATTGGTAACGGCGATGTCGTTACACCAGAGGATGCCCGCCGCATGCTGGACGAAACCGGATGCGACGGTGTTATGATCGGGCGGGGCGCCCTCGGCAATCCGTGGATGCTGTATCGCACCATTCAGTACCTGGAGACCGGTGAACTGCTGCCAGACCCTGCAGCGGAAGAGAAAATCCGCGTGGCTATCCTGCATATGGACCGTCTCGTTGCACTGAAGGGCGAAGCGGTGGCAGTACGGGAAATGCGCAAGCATCTGGCCTGGTACCTCAAGGGGCTAAAGGGCTCGGCGCGTGTTAAAGACATGGTGATGGAAGAGACAAGGCGTGATGAAATGGTGAAAATTCTGGAAAATTTCGTTGCAGAGCTCGACAACCCGGCGATCCTTGTATCCTGATTGTGTAATCGGATAGAGCAAACATCTGGGTTTAATTGACTTTTCCATATGCTTGCCATATAATCGTTCAGTATAAAATTCTGATTGCGCTGCTTTGATGCACGTGGATCACCCAATCAACAGAGGGGATGTTCTCATTCTTCCAGATCGGCATATAGTGTGTAAACAGCGTGCATGCTCGTGCACATTTAACTTTTTCCATGACAGGAGAATCGGTTGAGATGAGCGATAAAGAAGTCATTCTGACACAGGAAGGTCTCAAGAAGCTCGAAGATGAACTTGAGAATTTGAAATCGGTTAAGCGCCGCGAAGTCGCGGAGCGGATCAAAATAGCCATCGGATACGGCGACATCAGCGAGAACTCCGAGTATGAAGATGCCAAGAATGAGCAGGCGTTTATCGAAGGCCGTATTATTACGTTGGAGAAAATGCTGCGCAACGCACGCATTATTAACAGCGATGAGATTGACACGGATACCGTAGGAGTCGGTGCAATCGTTACGGTTGAAGATCTGGAGTTCGGGGATATCGTGGAATATACGATTGTCGGCACCGCCGAATCCAATCCGCTTCAAAATAAAATTTCCAATGAAAGCCCCGTCGGTAAAGCGATTTTGGGCAAGAAAAAAGGAACCATCGTTGACGTAAATGTGCCTGCAGGCGTCATCCAATATAAAATCGTGGATATCAAGAAATAAGGCAACTGACTTTAGTTAACAAAAAAAGCTTCCTTAGGGAAGCTTTTTTCTCTAGGATATATAGCGGATAGCTCCGCTACTTAGAAGAAGGAGATGAAAGCTTACAATGTCGGATGAAAACATGAACCAGGAACCGCAGGAAAGCCGCGAGGAATTAAGTGAGCTTCTGCAGATTCGCCGTGCCAAATTGGACGAGCTGCGGGCGCTCGGGATTGACCCGTTTGGCCGCAAATATATCAGAACAGGTGAAGCGGGCGAGCTTCTGAATAAGTATGATGCTTTGACCAAGGAAGAGCTTGAGGAAAAGAATATCGAAGTCAGCATTGCCGGCCGCATTATGGCTAAACGGGGTATGGGGAAAGCCAGCTTCGCCCATATTCAGGATCTGAGCGGACGCATTCAAATTTATGTTCGCCAGGATACCGTTGCCGAGGAAAAATATAAAGCGTTCACCATTCTGGATCTGGGTGACATTGTTGGAGTTAAAGGAGTTCTCTTTAAAACCAAAACCGGTGAAACCACCGTGAAGGTGCTGGATCTGGAGGTTCTCTCCAAGTCCCTGTACCCTTTGCCTGAGAAGTACCATGGTTTGAAGGATGTCGAGCTGCGCTACCGTCAGCGTTATGTGGATTTGATCATGAATCCGGAGGTGCAGAAGACGTTTATCACCCGTTCGCGGATTATTCAGTCCATGCGCCGTTATCTGGATTCTCTCGGATACTTGGAGGTAGAAACGCCGACATTACATGCGATCGCAGGCGGGGCCGCGGCCAAGCCGTTTATTACCCACCACAATGCGCTGGACATGCAGTTGTATATGCGTATTGCCATTGAGCTGCACCTCAAACGTTTGATCGTAGGCGGTTTGGAGAAAGTATATGAAATCGGCCGGGTATATCGGAACGAAGGGATTTCCACCCGTCATAATCCGGAATTCACCATGATTGAGCTTTATGAGGCCTATGCCGACTATAAGGATATTATGGAGCTGACTGAAAATCTGATCGCTCACATTGCGAAAGAAGTGCTTGGATCGCATAAAATCATGTATCAGGGCAAGGAAGTTGATCTGACTCCACAATGGCGCCGGGTATCGATGGTTGACGCAGTGAAGGAAGTGACAGGTGTTGATTTCAGTGTGCAAATGACGAACGAAGAGGCGCATCGGCTGGCTAAGGAACATAAAGTCGGGGGTGTGGAGCCGCATATGACCTTCGGTCATATCCTGAACGCCTTCTTCGAGCAATTTGTAGAGGAAACGCTGATTCAACCGACCTTTGTGACAGGGCATCCGGTAGAAATTTCACCGCTCGCGAAAAAGAATGAGCAGGACCCGCGGTTTACGGACCGCTTTGAGCTGTTTATTGTAGCCCGTGAGCATGCCAATGCCTTTACGGAGCTGAATGATCCGATTGACCAGCGGCAGCGGTTTGAGGCTCAACTGCTTGAAAGAGAGCATGGCAACGACGAAGCGCATGAGATGGATGACGATTTCATCCGTGCTTTGGAATACGGAATGCCGCCAACGGGCGGATTGGGAATCGGCGTGGATCGTCTGGTTATGCTACTGACGGATGCGGCGTCGATTCGGGATGTCCTGTTGTTCCCGCATATGCGCAACCGTACCACGGAATAATCGGCAGCACTATATTAAAGTAAAAGAGGAACAGCCGGAAATCCGCGTTGCTCCTCTTTGTCTATGCTGCGATGGAGAGATGAATGACATGAAAATCAGCGTGAAAATGACAAAGATGGCATCTCCCCCTCTAATCCTGGTGACGGGCCTGCTGGCCATTATTGCAGTTGGCACCCTGCTGTTGATGCTGCCGGCGGCATCCCACGGCGAATATTCCCTGCATTGGATTGATGCTCTGTTCACCGCTACCTCGGCCGCATGTGTCACCGGGCTGGTGGCGGTTGATGTAAATACGACATTTAGCGTTTTTGGTGAAGTGATCATCATGATCCTGATGCAGCTTGGCGGGCTGGGGTTCATGACCATGGCGACCTTGTTTGCGCTGGTGCTTGGGCGGAAGCTGTCTCTTAAGGACAGATTGCTTCTCAAAGAGGCCATTAATGCGGACAGTATGGAAGGCATTGTGCGCATTATTCGTAAAGTGATGATTTTCTCCTTCACGATTGAGGGGATTGCAACCGTGATTCTTGCTTTGCGCTGGATGGCGGATATGCCTGCGGGACAAGCCTTTTATTATGGATTGTTTCACGCGGTGTCGCTATTTAACAATGGGGGCTTTGACCTCTTTGGTAATAGCTTTGTCCAGTATAGAGGGGATTGGCTGTTTAACCTGATTGCTTCTGTTCTGGTTATTTCGGGTGGATTGGGCTTTATCGTGTTGAGCGAGCTGTTTGATTATCGCCGCAGACGAAAATTGTCGCTTCATTCCAAGCTGGTGCTGTCGGTTTCGGGTGGATTGATTGTCATCGGTACTCTCGTAATTTTCGTGTTTGAGTTTACGAACATGCGCACACTCGGTCCTTTGAATTGGGAGGAGAAATTGTACGCGTCTCTATTTCAGTCGGTATCGACGCGTTCTTCAGGCACGAGTACAGTGGATATTACAGGTCTAAGACAAGCGACGCAGTTTTTCATGATGCTGCTGATGTTTATTGGCGCTTCTCCAGGCTCAACGGGCGGAGGAATTAAAACGACCACATTCATCATCATGATGGGGGCTATCATCGCGATGGTGCGCGGAAGAAACGACATCGTCTTTTTTAAATATTGTGTACCCAAAGTAATGCTGATGAAGGCCTTGACGATTATTATCATTTCTCTGTTGATTTTCATTATTGTGGTCATGCTGCTCTTGACGACGGAGGACGCCCAGTTTCTTTCATTGGCCTTTGAGGCGTCGTCTGCGATCGGGACGGTAGGTTTGTCGGTAGGAGTCACTCCGCAACTGACGGACATTGGAAAGCTAATCATATGCGCCACGATGTTCATTGGCCGGATTGGACCGCTAACGATAGCGTACGCGCTCAGACCGAAGTCGGATAAACAGCTGTACCGTCATCCGGAGGGGCATATTATTATCGGCTAAATTGAAGGCGTCCGAGTGCTCGGGCGTCTTTTTTTAAAAAAAGGGTTGCATACTCTAGTGTAATATGATAGATTATAAGTCCGGCCAAGAAAACTTGAGAGTCTGTGACTCGAAAAACTTTAAAAAAAGTTCTTGCTTACTTGGTTGGTGTGTGATATGATATAAAAGTTGCTGACGCGATGGGCTGAAGCGACAAACAAAGTTTGATCTTTGAAAACTGAACAACGAGTGAGTAGGTTTTACATTGTAAAACCGATCCGCGAGGCCATTTGGTTCGTGTTTATGACAGAATAAATGGTGGAGCGAAAATGAGATATTAATCTCGTCAGATTCAAATGAGCTTAATCGCTTTTGCAATAATGCTCACCAGATTTGATTCACTCAGCCGAGTGGAACCCAAATCCGGTGAGGTCGATGTTGCTTCGTAACATCTTTATTGGAGAGTTTGATCCTGGCTCAGGACGAACGCTGGCGGCGTGCCTAATACATGCAAGTCG